>CAXUIA010000017.1:0-16700 GCA_964250835.1 uncultured Acetobacteraceae bacterium
GCCCGCTCAGAGCTCTATCTAGAGAAGCTCGATCAGCACCACGTCCCGGACTGAAAGTGTGGTCAGCATCGCGCGGAGATGCCGTCATTGCCCACGAGCGCAAAATGCGCACCTATGCTGGCATGAGCGGCTTCTTCGACGACATGATGGCTGGCGGCCAAGCCCCCAATGCCGGCAACCTCCTCAACGACGTCCTCTCCGAGGCGGGTGGCGTGCAAGGCCTGCTCGGTAAGTTCGAGCAGTCCGGCTTCGGCGATCACGTTCGCTCTTGGATCGGCGACGGTGCGAAGTCGCCCATCTCGCCCGAGCAGATCGAGCGGGTGATCCCGCCAGAACGACTTCACCAGCTCGCTCAAGCCCACGGCGTTCCCGCCGGCACCGTTTCGATCCTGCTCGCCCACCTGCTGCCGCACGCCGTCAATGCGGCGAGCCACGATGGCGCGCCTGGTTGAAGCTCGCGGCTGAAAACGTCTGGGATTACCCGCGACCTCCCCGTCTGGAGCCCGTGCCACAGCGGATCCGGATCGATTTCGCCGGCCACACCATCGCGGACACGCTCGCGGCCTGGCGCGTGCTCGAAACGAGCCATCCCCCCACGTATTACCTGCCTCCCGACTGTTTTGAAGGCTGCGAGTTGCTGCCGGCACCGGGCGGCTCCCTGTGCGAGTGGAAGGGCCGTGCACGCTATTGGACAATCCGCGCGCACGGTCGAACCGCCGAGCAAGTCGCGTGGAGCTACCCAGATCCGACTGCGACCTTTGTTCCCATCACCGATCACCTCGCCATCTACTGTGCCGCGATGGACGCATGCTTTGTGGGAGAGGAACGCGCCACGCCGCAGCCCGGTGGCTTCTATGGCGGCTGGGTGACGCTCAACCTGCATGGCCCGTTCAAGGGCGGCCCCGGTACTGCTGGTTGGTGAAGGGTCTGCGCAGGCCCAGTAAAGCGGATCTGCCGAGTAAGATCTGCGCACGCTGCGGCCGTCCCTTTACCTGGCGCAAGAAGTGGGAACGTGACTGGCCCAATGTTCGCTATTGCTCTGACGCTTGCCGGGAAGCAAAGGGTAGGCATCTCGTGCATAGCACGCAGTCCCGCGACGTCTCTTGACGGCTCCTGTCAGAACAGCCCTAGAAAGCCTGGGGTGTGACGCGGCGGCACACCGGCTTCGGCCACGTGCGCATCCTGCAGGTCGGAATAGGCGGCCTGATACCATTGACTGCCCGGATAGTTGTAGCCGAGCACGGATGCAGTTCGACGCGCCTGATCCACCAGACCTACCTTAAGGTAGCACTCGGTCAGTCGCTCCAGTGCCTCGGCCACGTGGTTAGTTGTTTGAAAGTCTTGCACGACCCGCTGGTAGCGGTTGATCGCCGCCTCGTAGAGGTGCTGACGCTCGTAGTAGCGCCCGATCAGCATCTCCTTGCCCGCGAGATGATCCCGGCACAGGTCGATCTTGAGCGCTGCGTCCCGCGCGTAGGGTGTATCGGGATAACGATTGACCACCTCCTGCATGGCCGTCATCGCCTGCAGCGTGCCACGTTGGTCGCGTTGTATATCGGCGATCTGCTCGTAGAAGCAGAGTGCCCGCAAATAGTAAGCATAGGCGGTATCCGGGCTGGTCGGATGCAGCGAGATGTAATGGTCCAGCTGCGAGACCGCGTCCGTGTAGTTGTCATCCTGATAGTTCGCGAAGCCTTCCATCAGCTGAGCGCTGCTGGACCAGGGCGAGTAGGGATAGTTCTCCTGCACGAGATCGAACTGGCCGACTGACTGCTGGTAATCTCCGGCGCGCAGCTTGGTGATGCCCGAGTTGTACAGGTCCTCGGCCGACATCTGTGAAGGATCGGGCGCCTTGGCCTGCTTGCTCGGCTCGCTGAACGGATTGATCGCGTCCAGCGTGCCGCAACCGGACAGGCCCGACGAAACCGCAAGCGCAAGCGCCAAACGCGCAACATGGATCTTCATACAGTCGCTTATATCACGCAGTGATGATGCGAACAGGCCGGTTCAGGCGGCGCGGTCTGCCGCCACGGGATGGCGACCGGCCTCAACTAAACGCCAGTTTGCCGGGTCGGCAAACAGCGCCCGCAGTATACGGTTGTTCAGCCCATGACCACTTCGATGGCCAGTGAACCGGCCTCGGATCGCATAGCCGGCGAGTGCGAGATCTCCGATCGCGTCCAGAGCCTTGTGGCGAACGAACTCGTCCGGCCAGCGCAGACCGCCGGAGTTCAACACGCTGGCACCATCGACAACCACCGCGTTGCCGAGCGAACCGCCGCGCGCAAGCCCGGCCGCGCGAAGTCGGTCGATTTCGTCGGCCATCGTAAACGTCCGCGCGCCTGCCAACTCGGAGGCAAACCGGCGCGCGTCAAGCCGGTCAACCGTCATCGACTGCCGCCCAATCGCCGCCGCCTCGAAATCGATCGACAAGTCGAGTCCGAAAGACGGTGACGGCGAGAGCTGTGCGTAAGCCGCTCCGTCGGTCACGCGCACCGTGCGCCTCACCTCAACCAACTCGCGCACGACGGGTTGCGCGGCCAGACCTGCCTGGTGGATCAGCGACATGAATGGCCGCGATGAACCATCCATGATCGGCAGTTCCGGGCCGTCCACCTCTACAATTGCATTGTCAACGCCAATGGCCGCGAGTGCTGCCATCAGATGCTCGACGGTGCCGACGCGGGCGGACGGCTCCTGCTCCGAGGCGATCAGCGTGCAAAGCCGCGTATCCGCGACCAGATCGTAGCGAGCCGCGATCGACACGCCGAGATCGACGCGCCGGAAAACAATGCCGGTTCCCGCGACGGCCGGTCCGATCGACATCCACACCGGACGACCGCTGTGTAAGCCGATCCCTTCGCAGGTGGTGCGGCCGCGCACTGTCACCTGCCAGCGATGTGCTCCCAGCTCCGCGCCCAGTCGGCTCGCACGTCCGAGCAGTGTCGAGCGCTGGCCTGTGACGATGGTTTCCAAGACAGAGCACCCGGATCAATCTGCGACCTTGCTGTTACGTGTCTTCCCGCTCATCGCCCATTCAATGTTTATTGCATCATGTTTCGCCTCTAAGTGCCTCATCGAGTTGACTTCACGCTTAAGCTTCATCGTTCCTCAGCAATTCCCAGTGCTCCAGCGCCTCGATCGCGGCGCCGATTCCGTCCTCGCGCCGCACCCGTGCTCCGAGTCGTTGGGCCACCTCAAGCATCGGCTCGGTTCGACTGATCGCCGCGGCCAACGAGCCGCCGTCGAGGCGTCGGCGAGACAAGCCGCCCGGCGAAACACCAAGCCGTTGCAACTGCCAGGCCCAAAAGAACTGATCGGCCACGAACGGCACCACGATCTGCGGAACTCCCGCGCGCGCTGCGGCGGCGACCGTTCCTGCCCCGCCATGGTGCACCATGGCGGCCACACGCGGGAGCAGCCATGCAAATGGGGCATGATCGACGACCATGATCCGCTCGTCCGATGCGAGGTCGAGCGCACCCCATCCTCTGATCACCACCGCCCGCCGCTTCAAACGATGGAGAGCGGCAAGCACCGCGAGTGACAGGCGCGCGCGTTCAGCGTCTCCGACGCGCATGCTCCCAAATCCGACAGCGACCGGCCGTTCGCCGGCCTCCACGAACTGGCGGAGTGCCGACGTCGGTTCCGCCGTGCTCCCTGGCAGCGTCCAAGCACCCGTCACCCTGATGCGTGACGCCGGCCAATCACCCGGCTGCGGCAGCAGGCTCGGGCTGAAGTTATACAGCATCGGTCCCGTCCACTGATCTCGGGCACGCGGCGCACGCCCAAGCTCTTTGCGCAGCCGACCGACCGCCCCCGCGTAGCAAACCTCCCATAGCAGCCGACGGATCGTGCGTGCCGCGCCAATATTCCAGAAGCTGGGCATCTCCCGTTCGAACGGCGCCGGCACAACCGGCGGAAACGCACGCGTGGGCGTGAGGGGCATCACGCCCCCGCCGACTGAGGGTATGCCGCGCCACTCGCCCACTGCGGCCGCGACCGCTCCCATCGCCAGTCCGGAACCGATCGCCAGTTCGGCGCCCATCGAAGCATGGGTGACTTCCGCCGCCCAACACGCGGACGCCGCCTGCATGCGCCGCCGAAGCAAGCCTGGCCCCGGCTCTCCTTTTGCCGACGCAATCTCGTCCGCGTAGCTCGGCGAGAGCCGGGCGAAAGTCAGGTCCTGTTCCTCGATCGTGCCGCGATGGTCATGGCTGGTTGCAACGGTGACCGCGTGCCCACGGACGCGAAGTGCGTCGCCGAGTGCAGCCACCGGAAGCACGTCGCCGTGCGTCCCCACGACAAAAAATACCACCCGCATGTCTGGCCTCCCGGATCGGACAGGCCGACAATGTGTCCTCGCACAGGGAGCATCGATGGCCAAACCCGACGCCCACGCCTACGAGCCGTCGCTCGGTCACGGGCTCGCCCACGATCCCTTCAACAGCATCGTCGCACCTCGCCCGATCGGCTGGGTGTCGTCGCTTGACCGGGAAGGACGGCGCAATCTCGCACCCTATAGCTTCTTTAATGCCTTCAACTACAAGCCGCCCGTCATCGGCTTCTCCAGCACCGGCTGGAAAGATAGCGTTGCCAACCTCGAAGCAACCGGCGAATTTTGCTGGAACCTGGTGACACGCCCGCTTGCGGAGGCAATGAACCAGACGTCGGCCAGCGTCGCACACGATGTCGACGAGTTCGAACTGGCCGGATTGACCGCAATCCCGAGCCTGAAAGTGACGGCGCCGCGGATTGCTGAAAGTCCGGTCAACTTTGAGTGCAGCGTCACGCAAATCCTGCGGCTCCGAACGAAAGAGGGTAGGGAAGTCGACACTTGGCTTGTGCTGGGCGAAGTGGTGGCGATCCATATTGATCGCGAGCTGATCGAAGACGGCATCTATGTCACCACGCGTGCAAAACCGGTCGTTCGCGGTGGTGGGCCCGGCGACTACGCCGAGATCACGGAGGCTGCGATGTTCTTTATGGGAAGGCCGGCCTGATGCAACTCGTCCATCCCGACGAAATCAGGGCCTGCTTTTCGATGGCCTTGTCGGACATGTATCGCGCCGAGGTGCCGCTTTACGGTGACCTGCTGAGCATCGTGGCCGGCATCAACGCCCAAAGCGAGCACGACGAGCGCGGCTCATCGCGCGTAGCGGTTGAGCGCCACGGCGCGATCCGGCTCGGCCGGCCTGATGAACTGGCTATCATCGGCCGTCTGTTCGCAATCATGGGCATGGTCCCAGTCGGCTATTACGATCTCGCACCATCGGGCGTGCCTGTACACTCAACCGCCTTCCGCCCGATCGACGACGCGTCGCTCGCGCGCAACCCATTCCGGATGTTCACTTCGCTTCTGCGTCCGGAGCTGATCGACGACGCGGCACTGCGACGCGAGGTGGAGCGTCTCCTTTCCGAGCGCCGGATTGTCACACCACGCGCCTCAGTTCTGATCGAGACAGCCGAAAAGGAGGGCGGGCTGAGCAAGGAGGAAGCCGCCGAATTCATCCGTGAAGCGCTCGAGACGTTCCGCTGGAATGCACAGGCGGCCGTAAGTCGCGCCACCTATGATCGTCTGCGTGCGGCCCATCCGCTGATCGCCGACGTGGTCTGCTTCAAGGGTCCCCACGTCAATCATCTTACACCGCGCACCTTCGACATAGATGCAGTTCACGCGTGCATGCGCGCTCGCCTCATGGAGCCGAAATCGACAATTGAGGGGCCGCCGCGGCGTAAGATCCCAATCCTTTTGCGTCAGACCAGCTTTAAGGCGCGGGTCGAGCAGATCGACTTCAGAGGAGAGGCCGGCACCCATACGGCTCGGTTCGGGGAGGTCGAGCAGCGTGGTGCGGCGCTGACACGCAAAGGCCGCGCACTCTACGATCGCTTGTTGACGTTGGATGAGCCGGACGCGTTCCGCCACTTCCCGGACGATCTCACCACTCTGCGGCACGAAGAGCTAATCTTCTGCCGTTATCAGAACGGCGTTGTCGAAGCGATCACCTATGAGGATTTCCTACCCGTCAGCGCAGCCGGGATCTTCCGTTCAAATCTTCTTGTCGCGAACCAAGCTGCAGTTTCACAACGACCAGGCGACAGGTTTGTCTTCGAGGCGGCACTCGGCCAAGGAGTTCACGACGAGATGACGCTGTACGCTGATATTGAGACACGCTCGCGCACCGGACCTGAGATGGTCAGTGAATCAAGTGGCTCGTCGACTCCAACACAAGTTGGAACATTGCATTGAGCTGGTTCTGAATGTCGGTGGCGTCGTTGGCGACAAAGAAATAGCTCGGCGTTGACGCACACGTTGTGAGGTTGGGTTGAATGTTTCCTTGGATCGGCTCGACATTATTGACCCAAAAGGAGTTGTCCGGGATCTTCAGATAAGGGGTGTAAAGCACAAGAATACTGACACCAAGTGCCTTGACCGCAGCGCAATCCGAAGGACTAAAAGCATTAATTTTCCGCGTTCCGTTCACCGTCTCATCATAAACTCCGTCAGTGATAACAAAGAGAAACTTCTGTGGTATGTTTGTGCCTTGCTGTGGGAGCGACGTGTCGATCTGCGTTATGTTGGTCATCGCGTTTGTAAAATAAGTATTGTCACACTGACCTGAACAATCGTTTACTGCTGGAGTGATGGCCGACAATGCTGACGGTGCGTCGGCAATGTCACTGCTTAGGGCATAAACGGTACTGAATGGTTGAGCAAAAGTGTACAGACCAATCTGGAACCGGTTATTCTGATCTTGATTTTGCATTGTTGTCAGGACGTTTGCTACGGCTGACTTCAACACCGTTATTCGAAGTTGGACGTTATTGCGAAGTGCCAGCTGATAGAAGTCATCTGCTGTCGTGGTCCAGTGGCAAGCAAAAGCGCAGGCTTCCCCTTGAGAGACATTGTTTGGCAAACGGCTCTTCGGCTTATAGTTTGCCGTCAACTGCTCCATCGTCGCCTGATCCGCAGCGGTCGCCGCGAGGGTCATTGATGATGAAACGTCCATGAGTATCTGCACGTCGACATAAGGATTGTACGACAAGCTCGCGCCGGCCTGACCGTTGATCGAAAAGCTGTTGAAGCCGAGCACGCTTGTGAAAGTCGAAGGCACCGCGGCCTGATACGTGAGGGTAGCATTAAAGAGGCCGCCGTTCTGGGTAAGGGCAACATTCACCGTTCCGACGGAGACGGATGGTTGATTGCCGACCTGCGCGGCAAAGCGGGCCTGCGCGGCGCTTACTCCCTCCGCGATGAAGTTCTGGTCGCCGGCCTTGAACGCGTTGGCAGCGGTGGACGCCGCGAGCAAAGCGGATGAGTCTGCGGCGATGTCCAGCTTTCCTTTGATCCAGCTCATCCGTCCAAGATCAACCGAAAGCCCTACGAGACCCAGTATCGGGATGATGGCAAGAGCGACCAAAAGTGCCACATTGCCTCGGCGGGAACGATACTCACGTCGCGCTCTCATGTTGCTCAACACCGCTCGACATTCCCGGTGCTGCTGACACCTGTCAAAACCGTACCGTTTCCAATGCGAGGCGAAACGGTAGCGGATTGGAAGATTGGGATGTTTGGAAGCAGGAAGCCGAAGAAGGCTGGCGTGAACGTCCAACTGACATCGGCTACGAACAAAGTCGTTGGCCCGACATCGCCAGCTGGTATACTTCCGTAATTGGACGGACTGCTGTTAGCCACGACCGCCAAATCGCCGCACGGACGAAGTTTATTTTCGCCGAGTACGTTGCTGACGCTCCAAACAACCTTCGGCTGATAGCTGCAGGTTTGCGTGCAGCCGCTTGGCACGGCAGTGAATGAGATGCCACTGAGAGTGACGGCGAAAGTTCCTGCCGCGCCGCATCCGCCGCTCACGTTCGGCGACCGCGCCCAGCATGGAAAGAGCGCGAAAGCGGCGGTCGTTGCCGACGAAGCCTCTACATCACTAATCTCGTTCAGGGTCTGGCTTTGCGCCGAGTCAGTGCTGGCCATCTGCGCCACCGCGATAGCCGCGACTTCCGCACGCCGTGCAGTCAGGATTGCGTTGGAGAGGTCCGATACCCCAAGGATCAGCACGACAAGAACTGGAACAACTATCGCAAACTCGAGTGCAGCGGTTCCGCGGTTCGCGCGCACCCTCAGCACCCATCCGTTTGGGTGACAGTCACTCCAGCGGGATTTTCGTTGATAAACGCCGAGTTAGAGACAGTGGTATCGTTCGCGGGCAGGCCAAGGAGCGCTGCAAATGGGGACGGAGCGATATAGATGACGTGGGCGTACATCATTTGCCCTGGACCACCGCTACAAAATTGGAGTCCAGTGGTGCTGGCGCTGTCTGGGGCCTCAGTAGGAGACGACGCCAAAGGTGTGTAGTCGCTGACAGGGTGGAGATCGACGTAAAGTCCAGAGCAACTTGGACCGAAATTCGGGCAGACTACCTTCTTGATGAAATCTGATTGTGAGTAACTGGCGCCGATTGCGCCAATTTCGACCTGACGTGCCGCCTCTTGCACCGCGTAGTCTAACGATTGCTGACTAAAGAAGTGAAAACCAATGTACAAGGTCCCAAAAAGGAATGTAATAACAGGTATGCTGATCAGCGCGAACTCGATTGCTGCTGCGCCGCGCCGGTCGAGTGAAGTAGCAGTGCATCTCATTGTTGCGCTGCACTCCGCAGGTCTTGATAACCGTTGATGGCCAGTGCGACCTGCTCAGTCGGGAGATCCTGCTTCAAAATGAGTTGTGCGTCGTTCATGTGTCCCGAGAGCGTGACAGCGAGTGCGTAGTCCTGCCTGACTTTCGCTGGCATCCCCGCACTGCTGGCAAGCGGCGCGAGTATAGCCAGCGCCTGGTCGACGTGGTTCGACAGGGCAAGAGACAGGCCAAGATCGGCTTGTGCGGATATCAGACCAGGTGACGCTGCAAGTGCTCGCCGATACGCTGTCTGAGCCTGATCGTGCCGGCCAGTAAGGTCGTTCGCGACACCTAGGTCTGTGAGCACCTTAGAGTCGTCAGGTGCACTCCGAGCGAGGTCTTGAAGCTCCGATAGGGCCTCATCCGCATTCACTTTAAGGTGCAGCCGAGCCAAACCGAACTTGGCTGCAAACGAACCGGAGTCCTCGTGGAGAGCGCGACGAAAGCTATTCTCTGCCATGTCATCCTGGCCGGCAAAGCCTTGCGCATTGCCGAGCTGAACGAGAGCGTCAACATCGTTTGGGTGCGCGGCGACAACGCTTTCTGTTGTTTGCAACGCTGCGGACGTTGCACCGCTCGCGAGTTCTACGTCGGCCACTCTAAGATCTCTCTGAACCTGGCCATTCTCGCCTGACATGGCACAGCCGCAAATCAGAGAGCAGAGTAGCCCAGCAACCATTGATGGATGCACTCGCATGAAAACCTCCTGGTTTTCAGGCACTTTACTCGAAATCGCTTACCTAATTCTTGCTGAGGAGCCCCATCACCTTAAGCGCGGCCGGTCCGCCCACGACAATGAAGACGCATGGAAGTATGAACAATATCATTGGGATCGTCAGCATGACTGGAAGTTTGGCGGCTCTTCCTTCGTACTGGGTCATCTGCTCCTGCCGCATTTCGGAAGCGAGCGTGCGCAGGGCATGGGTGAGCGGTGTGCCAAACTGCATGGTCTGGATGAGTGTCGAGGCCAGGCGCCGCAAGCTGTCGAGCTGGGTACGAGATCCCATGTTCGTCAGCGCCTCGCGTCTGTCCGATGCGAGCTGCAGCTCATGGGACGTGAGGCGGAGTTCCCTCGCCATTTCGGGGTGCGCCTGCGTCAACTCTTCTCCCACGCGTGCTATCGCAGGCTCGAGACCGAGGCCGGCCTCCGAGCAGATCACCAGCAGGTCAAGCGCGTCGGGCACTGCTTTCGCAACGGCGTCAAGATATCGCTTTCGGATCCGGCCGATAACGTAGTCGGGTATGATCAGGCCCACGACAGAGCTTACAGCAGAACCGATGTAGTGAAGCTTTACGGAAAGCCCGAAATGACCGAGAGCCAAGAAAGAGATTATGAGCATAATTGACGCGAGGAGAACCTTTGAGCCAAGAAAAAGCGCCAAGCCGTTTTTGCCAGTTAGTGACGAACTACTCAGAGTAGCTTCAAGCTCGTCCAAGGTTTTTGTTGGAAGGATCCCACTCCTCGCAAGGAAGGTTCCGAACAGCACAACAAAATCCGTTATAAAGAAACCTGAGGTCTCGGCCTCAGTGACGACCGACAGTTGCCGGACGAGCGTTAATCTTCGGTTTAGCAGAGCGCGCTGGTTGTTCGTGTGGATTAGCAGCAGTGTTGCAAATACACACACCAGCAGCAAAGTGGCTGCGATGATCAGCAGAGTGGTTCTGGAACTGATCACTGCAAAGCACGCTTCGTCATCGTTTGCATGACAAGCATACCGGCTGTCAGCATCCCGAGTGCCGCAGCAAGCATCTTCTGGCCGGCAGGAACGGTAAATAGGACTGCAATGTAGGAGGAGTTCGTCATGAAGAGCAAACCTCCCACCACGAATGGAAGGCCGCCAAGCACGTAGCAGCTCAGTCGTGCTTCAGACGCCAACGCATGACCGCGCGCCTTGATCGCGACGCGTTTACGAATAGTGTCAGCAAGCGTTTCGAGTGTCTCAGCGAGACCTCCACCTGTTTGACTCTGCAGCGATAGCGCGGTCGCGAAAAATCTGTATTCGGGCAGTCTGTTGCGGACGCCCATCGCACTCAGCGCTTCTGGCAAAGGCCTGCCGATCGCGATCTCGTCGGACAACTGGCGGAACTCCAGGCATGTCGGTGACTGGCTTTCGGCAGCAACGAGAACGACGGCGTTGCCGACGCCCACGCCGACTCTCACAGCGCGTACGATCATACCAAGTGCATCGGGGAATTGTTTGAACAGGCTTGCGCTATAAATTGCGTCGCAACGGCGATAGTAAAGCCGAGTCGATGTCAGCAAGCATGGCGCGGCAACACAGTAACCAATCGGTCCCAGCATGTGAAAGCCGACAAACCCGGACATAGCAGCGAGGAGCACGGCCACGGCGAGCACGCGGCTGAATGGTGTCGTCCGGTGCGAGCGGCGTACACGGTCATACCCGAACGCGCGCTCGATCCGGCTCATCGTTGCCGGCACTGAGCGCTTGAGATGCGCGCGTGACTGGTCGGGTCCGCCATTGGCCGTCGCGAAGTCGCCGACGATAGCCTGAAGTCGTCTTGCCATTTGGTTGGTCAGGGCACGTTGCTGGCTCAGCAGGAGGAGAAGACCGCCCGTCGAGATGATCGTGACGCCAGACAGGACAGCCCAGAAGAGGAGCGAGTGGTTCATCGTGCCGCGTCTTCCAACGCGGTACTCCACGCCCGATCGAGCTGGAAGTAGGTCAGCGCTTCGTGAAAGCTCGCCCTGGCACGATTAATTTTGTAATGTCCAACGAGGCGGCCGTCGGTTGCTTCGCCTTCGATCTCGTAGCGGAAGACATCGTTGAGGATGACGACGTCACCCTCCAGTCCGGCCACGTCGGTCACCTGCGTGATGCGTCTCACGCCGTCTCGGTGGCGCTCGAGCTGGATGATGAGGTTAACTGCGCCCACAATCTGTGTGCGGATCGCTCGGGACGGCAGTCCCATGTTTCCCATCTGTACCATGTTCTCGATCCGCGTAACGGCGTCGCGGGTGGTGTTGGCGTGGATGGTTGACATGCTGCCGTCATGTCCCGTGTTCATCGCCTGCAACATGTCAAAGGCTTCGGGGCCGCGTACCTCACCGATGATGATTCGGTCTGGCCGCATGCGGAGTGCGTTTCGTACCAAGTCACGCTGCGTTACTTCTCCTTTCCCCTCCAGGCTCGGCGGGCGCGTTTCAAGGCGAACCACGTGCGGCTGCTGGAGTTGAAGTTCGGCCGCATCCTCCACGGTGATGACACGTTCTCCGTGGTCGATCAGCCGCGACAACGCATTCATCAGAGTGGTCTTGCCTGAACCGGTTCCGCCCGAGATGATGATGTTCAAACGAGCGCGACCGGCTATTTCAAGCACGCGAGCGACCGCCGGCGAGCAACCTCCCTTTTGAACCAACAGTTCGAAATCCATCACTCGCCGAGTGAACTTCCGGATCGAGATGTAGGGGCCGTCGAGCGCAAGCGGTGGAAAGACGATGTTGACGCGTGACCCGTCGCGCAGGCGCGCATCGACCATTGGGCTCGATTCGTCGACCCGCCGGCCCACGGCAGCAGCGATGCGTTGACAGACGCTCGCCACATGAGCGGCATCACGAAACCGGACGGACGAGAGATTTGTCTTGCCCGCTTTCTCGACGAAGATGCGATCCGGTCCGTTGACCATGATATCGGCAATGCCGTCATCATCCAGAAGCGGCTGCAACGGACCGAGCCCGAGCATGTCGTTGACGAGTTCGCCTGCTAGCTCGTGCTGCTCCCGTCCATTAAGTTGGATGCGGCGTTCGCTGGCAATGTCACCAACCAGCCGTTCGACCTCAATCAGCAATCGTTCCGGTGAGAGTCCGACGATGGACGCGGGATCAAGCCGCGTCAGGCAGGCCCCGCGCAGCTCCAGAAGCAACGTCGTGGGATCGACACGCGATGGTCCGGGAGACGCTGTTGCGGCAGTTTGCTCAAGCTCCCGGTGCCTGCGCCCAAAGCCTGCGCTCTCCATCACTGGCGCCATGATCTGACCACGCGTTTGAGGGAGGTGGTGAAAGACGGCGACTTTTCGGTCTCAACGTGACGGACGAAAGCCGCTTCCTGAGCAAGCCGGAGAAGACCTGTCCGAAAAGGGCTTTTTGATGAGATCGCAGGACGGCCCAGCACTGCGGCCTGGTTAATCAGTCGCGGCTGGTAGGGTATCGTCACGTCGGGCTCCATCCCGAGCGCCTGACGGATCTGCGAGCGACCCAGTGTGCCAGGTTGACCGAGACGGTTGAGAACGACGATCGGACGCCGGCTTTGTGCGGAGCCGTTCGGCAACGACAATAGGCGCAACGCGTCGCGCAGCGACGAGAGAGTGGGGTCGAGCACGACAACGCGTTGGTTGGAGAGATCGATCAAGTCGCGATTGAGCTGAAGCGGCCGAAAGGGAACGTCCACAATGATGAAGTTGTAACGTCTGCGAAGACTTGCCAGAAGATGTTGTGCGGCGGCTGGTGCCACTACCGGTTCATCCTCCAGCTTTTCTTCACTGGAAAGCACTGACAACCGATCGTTTACCGGGTAGGCGCTCCTTTCAATCAGTAGTTCGTCCACACGTTGAGGAAGCTCTAACGCTGTCCTTAGACCGGATCCACTCTTTGCACCGAGGGCCAGCGCGGCGCCGCCCGTGTGCAGATTGGGATCGAGCAGAAGCGTGTGACGCCGGATGTCGGCACCGAAATGCCAAGCGAGATTACTTGCGATCGTCGTTGCGCCGACACCGCCGGCGGTTCCGGTGATGCTAATCACCCGACCTCCCTGAATGCCCTCGGCACCGCTTTTTCCGCTACCGACATAGGGTCCGAAATACTGTGCGACCATGCTGCGCGCGAGCGGTTTGTATAGGTACTCCAGAACGCCCAAACCACGCGTTACCTGGCGGTAGAAGTTGACGTCCTCGCGGTCGCCAATAACCAGGACTCGCGCATCGGGCTCCACCACTTCCGAGAGATCGACAAGCAGACTGATCGGCTGCTCTTCGTCACTGATGTCGACCACGATGACTTGTGGTGTTGCGATCTTTTTGAGCTGTGCGATGGCCTGGCGGCACGGCATCCGCCGAATGTCGATCGCGCCGGTGATCGCATCGCTGAGGCCATCACGCAGCGCCGCTTCACTCGCGCTGTCTGTCACGAAGGCAATGAAGCGCGCCCGTTCCGCCAGCGCGCCGCTGGCATCCTGCCGCAGAGGTGCGCCGGCGATCGATCCGTCGGCCATCACGTACCTCCACTGGGGCCGTTCGTCGGCGATGCGGGCGTTGATGAGGATGACGCGCTCGTGCTGGCGCCGTCATCAAGGAGCGGCTTGAGATGATCCTCTCTGAGCCTAGTGATCGCCGCCTCGGCCGCCTGGCCGTCGGAGCTCTGCGTGCCCTGACCTCCGATGAGGTCGGCTGGGTTGGCGAGCTGGACTTCCAAGTTGGCGTCGTTCACCCCTTCGGGATGCCAATGGCCAGCTTGATACAGTGGGTCGGTCTGCGCGCAACCGCTGAGTGCAAGCGCGACCGACGACAAGAGGATCAGATGTTGGTGGCGCACGACGTCACTCCACGACAAAGCCGGCATCGCCGGGCACATGCGGCGTTGTTTGGATTGGACTTCCACTGCGCGTGCTTGCTGTTTGCTTGAGAAGCAGCAGGCGCTCGATGTCGTTGGGTGGTCTGTAGCCATCCGTTGGGAGCCGGAACTCCGCTGGGTTGCTGGCAGGGCGGACGATGTAAGGTGTTACGACGATGACCAGCTCGGTTTCGTTGCGCTGGAAGTTATCTGAATGGAAGAGGGCACCGAGGATCGGCAGATCCCCCACAATCGGGAGGCCGCTGCCCGCGTCGCTGGTGGTGTCTTGAAGCAGGCCGGCAATCGCGAAACTCTGGCCGCTGCCCAGCTCGACGGTCGTGTCAGCGCGTCTGACGGTTAAGGCAGGGATTTGTATCGAATTACCCGAGCTTTGCAGGGTGATTGCGCCTTGAGATGTGAGCTGGCTTACCTCGGGACGGACGTGAAGACTGATTTCTCCACTCGACATTACGGTCGGCACGAACTGGAGCGAGATGCCATACTGCTTGAACTGGATCGTAATCGTGTTGTTTTGGTCAGCGACGGGAATTGGAAACTCGCCGCCGACAAGGAAGCTCGCGGGCTGTCCGCTCAGTGTCGTCAGGTTTGGTTCAGCCAACATCTTGATGAGCTGATCCTGCGACAGCGCATCGATAACGGTATCGAGCGCACCGGGACGCCCTCCGACATTGAAGCGTGAGAGCAAGGCGATCGTGCTTGGCAGAGCGGAGATCGCGGTCACGGGATTGACGGACGACACGCCGAGTATTGCATCGTTGCCGAGGCCGTTGACGGACTGCCAGCTGATGCCCAGCTCGCGCGTCAGGGTTCGCGACATTTCCGCAATCCGGACGCGCAGATTGACCTGTATGGAACTGTCGACCTGGACGCGATTGTCGACAACCTGATCCTTGCCCACCGCATCGTGCGCCAGGTCGACAGCCTCCTGAGCTTCGACCGGCGTTCCCGCAACGCCCGTCACGGCTACACCGTTGTCCCGCGGTTCGATGTTCAGGCGACTTCCGACCAGACGATGGCGGAGCATGGATTGCGCTGACCGGGCGGCATAGCCTGAGGGAACGACGTCAACGGAGTATTCGCCAACCGCCTGCCCCGACCCGTTCGTCGCGGCGACGCTGGTGTGACCTGGTGCGACACCGAAAATGAACAGCGTCTGGGGACTGGCCGGCTTGACTTCCGCGACCTTGGGATCCGCGGCGTAGACCGTGTTCGCGGGGCCGGACAGTTGCACGAGGCGACCGGAACCTGCCTCTATGACAAGAGCCGAGCGTTCCGCGCGGGCGGACACGAGAGCGGCACACCAGCACACCGCCAGTGAAGAGGCGAGCAGCATCATTTTATGCAGCTTGACGTTTCGGGGCATTAGAAGTGGAAATCCTTCGGATCTGATATACCGTTAAAGACGTGGATCGTTCCTTGCCCGATCAGAGCGGGCGAGACATCGCTGCCCCAGGTCGTGCGAACGGGAGGGCTCGCATCGGTGCATGAGGCGGTTGAGCAGACGGAGAGCGAGAGCCGGCCAAGCCTACTTGCAATCGAGATGCGCTCGGCTTGCTCGGGGGATGCTTCGAGCGTGATCGTCCGCTCGCCTGAGTTTATGCTGGCAGGCTCTTCACCGCGGACAAGGGCTTGATCGGTTGCGATCACGCGCAGTCCGCGCTGGACCGTGACGGCGGCCAAACGATGGCCGAGCGGCATCTCGGGATCGTCGAACGCCTGGGTCAGGATGAGGTCGACGTGATCGCCGGGCCAGACCAGTCCAGCGACACCGCTGACCGCGTCGACGCCGATGCTGATGGCACGCTCGCCCGGAAGCAGAACGGCGGCGAGATAGCTGTGATCACCCGGTTCGACGAGATCCTGGCCGAGTAGCAGGCCGCCCGTGGGAAGCGTCACGCGAAGGAGGGCGCCGACGATATTGGATCGGTTGGTCGGGCCGTCAGATACCGAGCCGGGAGGCACGGAGGACGCTGGGAAAGTATGCGTCGTGATGTCTGTTGGACGAAGGAGCTGGCCCGCATGAACCATGTGACTGGCTACGAGCACCGCGACGGAGGCCTCCTTTGGAGCTTCGACGACGCGGGTCGGCGCCGGCGGGGCGGGACTGAACGCCATGATGCCGATAGTACTGAGGGCACCCAGCCCGACCACTATAACTAAAGTAAAGATGACGCGCATGAACATCGTCGTTTAATCCTGCGCCAAACAGAGCATGGTCGCCGAGGCGATGGCCACCGCGTAAGGTATCGAAGCTCGACGCCGGATGCGTCGAAGCTCCACACGCACCAGCCGCCGCGTGAGATTGTGCGGCTTCTCGCGTGCGGGACGCGGTGCAAGACGTTGCATCAGCAAATAGAAGCAGGCGAGAACGCCGCCAGCGACAGCAATCAAGGCTATCAGCCTGGGTTCATCTGACGGCCGGAACCA
>CAXUIA010000017.1:16710-20642 GCA_964250835.1 uncultured Acetobacteraceae bacterium
GACGTCGCCGCCTCCCAGCAGGGAGGCGCGCCAAGCAAGCAGGCCAAAGCAAAAGGCGAGAGATCCGTTGACGATTGCTTGTAAGGCGAAGTGTTGCAGAAGTGCATGGCAGAGCCCGACCAGACCTATGCAAACGGACACCCAGTTGGGAATTGTACGAACGGCAACATCGTGAGATGCGCCGTAGGCCAGACCCAAGAAGCAGACTGTCACCATCATGGCGTCGTGCGTGAGCACAAGACTTCCTTATCCTCGATGTTTCCGGCGTAGACGTGGAGCGGAGCGCGGTGATCACCGTCATGGTGTCGCGAGCCGGCGGGTTCTCCGCGTTTTTGGTCAGTAGTAGTGACTTGCTGAACCTGTTGTCAGCGATCAGAGCATGCCCGCGACAGCGCTGATCTTGGTGGAGATGTTGCTGCCGAGTGTGGTGAAACCACCGACAACGACGGCGCCGACGAGGCCGGCGATGATCGCGTATTCCAGCGCGGTGACACCGCGGCGGTCAAACTTGAAGGCAACCCAGTGACGAACGAGAGCAAGCATTCGATGATCCTCTACCTTACTGCCGAGACCACGGACCGTTCGGACGGCCGAGAGGTCAGGGACTGTTGAACCTAGACCGAAGAGCGGCAGGCCCTTCATCGATGATAATGACGAAGGTTCATTACTTTCAGGTAAACACCTGACTGAATGAGCCTGGCGGACTGTTGCCAGCGCGAACGTGGCCAGCGCCATGGTGAAAGCGATCGGAACGTGGAATTCCTTGGTGGCCGGATAGCATATCAGTCCCGCAAGCCAGACGGCGGCAAGCCCGATCCGTTCGCCGTCTCGAAGCCCTGTCAACTTGGCGGTATGGAATAGCCACGCGGCCGATACAAGTAGAAGCACCGTGTCGTAGAACAGCACGATGGGCATGATCAGAACGGTTCCGGCGGCAAGAGAGGCGTTGCGAGCACCACTGCCGTCGTCGGGCTTACGCCAGCTCCAGACGATCGCGGCGATGACGCCCACTGTGACGACCGCCTCGAAAGCGCGGGCCCACCAGGCTCCCGCGCCGAGCATGCGCGCGGCACCGAAGGCACTCGCGGTTGCTTCGAACGGCACGACGTCTTGCCCCGAGAAGCCTTGCTGCGCCTTTACGATGACGTGGAGGAAGGCCAACCAGGCTTGCCAGCCATAGATCCAAGCGGTTGCTGCTACGAGGAGGCAGACTCCAAGTGCAGCGGCGGCGAAGGCTCGCCAGGATCGGCTGGCCGCTAGGGCAATCGGAACCAGAAGTCCGGCATGCGGCTTGAAGAAGAGGCATGAGAAGACGAAGCCTGCGGCGATTGGCCGCTGGCGATGCAGGAGCAGAGTTCCGCCGCCGAGCAGTCCTGCGGTCAGGCAGGCGTTCTGGCCGATGCCCACATTCCAGATCAGTGGCGAGAACGCGCATGCTGCGAGCCACCAAGTGCTGCACTCTCGTCCGACAATGGAGCGCAAGACAAGCAGACAAAACGTCAGCGTTGCAACCTCGAAGCAAACGAACGAGAGCAGGTAAGACATGCGCGCGAGGAGGCCGCAGATCAAAAGATAAACGGGTGGATAAAAGAAGGAGACGTAATTGATGCCAGGTGAGGTTGCTTGCTGTTCCGTGGCAAAGTGTAGCGCGCGATCATAGGCGAGCGACGGCGAGCCGTTGGCGAGTTTGCCAGCCGCGAAGAAGCTCACGAAATCGGTCGTGCAGGGGTGGGGAAGCCTGAAGAAGGCACCGTGCGTGGCGAGGATAAGAAAGCCGAGGATGGCGAGCTGGATGGCGAGCAGGGTTGCGGTCCAGCGGCGGACGACAGGAACTGTTACTTGCCTGTCCGATCGTTGCAAGATGCGTTGGGGCCAGATCACGGCGTGAGGACGGTCGGGAGCCCAGCCTGTCGTACGGCCGTGTGGCCCGGCGTGACGACATGCACGCCTGCGATCACGATGTCGTTCATGGCGACGTTGAGCTGCTCGCCCCAGAGCACGCGGGACGCGTAGGCGCGGCCGCGTTCGGGTTGCCCGGAATGGTAGTGGGCAACGGCTTCTGACCACGACCCGGTGGTTTGGCGGAGTGAGAGCAGGTATCGGCCGGCCGCGTTCGCGTTCAGAACCGGATCAAAGGCCTCATTGAGCGTCCTGAACGCGGTCGGGTGGTAGGCAAGGTCGATCTGGAAGCAGCCAACATCGACGAAGTGCGCGGAGGTGTTGCTGCGAACGTAGGCAATCGCGTCATTGGCTGAGGCGAAATTGGTCCCGGCCCCATCGCTGTCGACGGCCCATGGATGGTTGCCGGTCTCGACGGTCCCGATCGAGCGGAGCAGGCCGTGCGGCAGGTTGAGCTGTTGCTCGACCTGGTCGGCCGCACGCAGGCAGCTCGACTGTGCGAAAGCCTGACAGTCGAGAAAAAGGATCGTGGCGGCCACTGCCCGAATGCGACTGTTCATGTCGCGCCCGAGGGTGGTCTATGCCGGTGAAAAGACCCTTAACACGGAGCTCCGAGAGCCCGGCCCCCCTTTGGCGGGGTCGAGGAGCGTTACGCCAACGGCGTGTCCACGCACGACGCCCCTGGTTGCTTAGTTACTCTGACGGCGGAGGAAGGCGGGGATGTCGAGGCCGGCTTCCTCGACGTGAGCGGTCGCGCGGGGCGAGGCGGGCTGCACGTCGGCGGTGAGCTCCGGTGCAAGGTGCGGCTCGGCGCGCCTCGGCTCAGGCAGGACCGGTCCTGAACGGCGAAGTGCGCCGGTTACGATCCCGAAGAGGCTGTTCTTAGGAGCAGCCGCGACTGGTTCGGGGGTAGGCGCGCGGGCTGGCTCCGAAAGCGGGCTGCGCGCGGCGGAAGCCTGGCGGAGCGGCTGTGGCGTGGACGACGGCACCGGCGCTGGGCTGGAGACTGTTACAACAACGCTCGACTGCAGTGCAGCCGGCGCGTTGACCACGATCGGCTCGGCCGGCTGTGACACCGGGGCGTGGATCGTTGGGTGAACCGGTGCGGCGGCGTTGACCGCGACGAGCTTCGGCCGTGACTGCTCGGCCGGGCCCGGCGTGTCGATACCGGTCGCCACAACTGAAACACGCACGCGACCGTTCAAGCTTTCGTCGATGGCTGATCCGAAGATGATATTGGCGTCTTCAGCGACCTCCTCGCGAATTCGGTTGGCGGCCTGGTCGACCTCGTAGAGGGTCATGTCGTCGCCGCCGGTGATGTTGATGAGCAGTCCGCGTGCGCCGGCCATCGAGGTGTCCTCAAGCAGCGGGTTGCTGATGTCGGCCTCTGCGGCACGGATCGCGCGGTTCTCTCCCTCGGCCTCGCCGGTGCCCATCATCGCCTTGCCCATTTCGGCCATGACGGTGCGGATGTCGGCGAAGTCGAGATTGACCAGGCCCGGGGCGACCATCAGGTCGGTCACTCCACGCACGCCCATGTAGAGGACGTGGTCGGCCATCTTGAACGCCTCCTTCCAGCCGGTCCGCTCGTTGGCAAGGCGGAACAGGTTCTGGTTGGGGATGACGATCAGCGTGTCGACATATTGCTGCAGCTCGGCGATGCCCTGGTCGGCGGCCTTTGCGCGTCGCACGCCCGCGAAGGTGAAAGGCTTGGTGACGACGCCCACCGTGAGCACGCCGCGCTCGCGCGCCAGGCGGGCGATGACGGGGGCGGCGCCCGTGCCGGTGCCGCCGCCCATGCCGGCGGTGATGAAGACCATGTGCGCGCCTTCGAGGTGCTCGCTGATCTCGCTGTAGCTCTCCTCGGCCGCACCCATGCCGACCTCGGGGTGGGCGCCCGCGCCAAGGCCTTGAGTGACCGTAGCGCCGAGCTGGATCCGGCGGTCGGTCTTGGAGAACTGGAGCTGTTGGGCGTCGGTGTTGGCGACGACGAACTCCACGCCCTCCAACCCGGCGTCGATCATGTTGTTGAC
>CAXUIA010000017.1:20652-21051 GCA_964250835.1 uncultured Acetobacteraceae bacterium
GCGGGGGCGCGCGGCGCCGAGAGATGAATCGCCATGGAGCTTTCCCTGAACCGCCGTTCTCTCGATCCGCGACTGGACGGCCCTTCCGAACCGACCTCCGCGAGCCTCGATAGGACACCCTTATCCTTAACCCGTGGTTAACCCCTTAGGCCGAGTCGGCGATTCGGGAACGGGCTACAGGTGAACAATCCCCTGATTCGGCGAGAACATTCGAGGCGGTGTGTCGCGCCAGTGAGTCTTCATCAAGGCCGTCCCAGGGGCAGGCCTGGCGTCGACCCCTCCGGCCTAAAGGTTCTCCCGCAGCCATCCCGTCGCGCGGGCGAAGACGCCGGCGTTGGGGTCCAGCGGTTCGCGGCCCTGCTGGGCGCGGGCGCCGGCGAGGGAGCGGGCGCTGACGGC
>CAXUIA010000018.1:0-5063 GCA_964250835.1 uncultured Acetobacteraceae bacterium
GCATCGCAACATATTGCGCAACCGACGCGACGGCCGTGAACGAGATGTCGATCCCGCCCGACACCAGCACGACCAGCAGCCCGGCCGCCAGCATCCCCGTGAACGACGCGTCGGTCAGCATGTCGAGACCGTTCTGAAGCGTGAGGAACCGCGGTGCCGCCAGCGACAGCGCCAGAACCAGCCCCACGGTCGCCACCAGCAGGCGCCACTCATGCGTGCGCCGGAACCGTCTAAGCATCAACCAGTTCACGCAGCGCCGCTTCGGAACTCTCGCGTGGCAAGAACTCACCCCGGATCCGCCCGTCGCGCATCACCAGCACCCGGTCGGCATGGTGAAACACCTCCGGAATCTCATCGGAGATCATGATCACCGCGAGCCCGTCGGCCGCCAGCCGGTTCATGATCGCGTAGATCCCGTCCTTGGCGCCGATGTCGACGCCAACGGTGGGACTATCCAGGATCAGCAGCTTCGGTCCGGTCGCCAGCCACTTCGCCAGCACCACCCGCTGCTGGTTGCCGCCCGACAGTGTCGAGACCGCGTTCTCCGGGTCCGACACCTTGATCCCAAGTGCTGACACCCACCGCGCCACGGTCTCCGCGAGCCGACGCCGCGACAACAATCCCAGCACTCCCGCCAGCCGGCTAAGCACGCTGACCGTAATGTTGGCCGAAATCGATTGCGGCATCACCAGACCGAGCGTCAGCCGATCCTCCGACACGTAGGCGACACCGCGCGCGATCGCCTCGCGCGTCGAGTGGCGCACCAGCTTCGCACCTTCCAGACTGATCTCGCCCGCATCGGGCGGGTTCATCCCGAACAGCGAAAGCGCCAGCTCCGTCCGCCCCGAACCGAGCCGGCCGGTGATCCCCAGGATCTCCCCCGCCCGTACCGTCAGGTCGACATCGCGGTAGTCGCCCAGCCGCGACAGCCCGCGCACTTCGAGCACGACCGGCCCCGGCGCGCTCGCTGCCCGCGGCTGATAAGCGAACACCTTCCCCGTCATCAGCTCGCCGAGCCGATCGCCGGTCATCCCGCGCGCCTCATAGGTGCCCACGCGCTCACCGTTGCGCAGCACCGTCACCCGGTCGGCGATCTCCAGCACCTCGTCGAGCCGGTGGCTGACGAACACCACCGAAATCCCACGCCTTTTCAGCTCACCCGCCAGCGCCAGCAGATGATCGACCTCGCGGCGCGTCAACGAGGCCGTCGGCTCGTCCATGATCACCAGCTTCGCGTCCGCCGCCAGCGCCCGGCAGATCGCCCCCAGTTGGCGCTGCGCGATCGGCCGGTCGGCCACGAATGCATCGAGATCGAGCGACACCCCGACCCGTTCTATCGCCGCCATCGCCGTCCGGCGAACCCGACGCCAATCCACCGGATGCACGCCGAGATGCGACGCCACCGCAATGTTCTCGGCGACCGTCAGGTTGGTGAACAGCGACAGGTCCTGATAGATAACCTGAATGCCAAGCCGGATGCTCTCGGCGGGCGTCAGGGCGCGCACCACCTCGCCGCCGATCGACAGCACGCTGCCCGGATCGGGCGCCTGCACGCCCGACACGATCTTGATCAGCGTTGACTTGCCCGATCCGTTCTCGCCGGCGAGACAATGAATCTCGCCGGCCTCGACCGTGAACGTGACGTCACGCAGCGCCTGCACACCGCCGAACCGCTTGCCGATCCCGCGCAGCTCGAGAAAGGCCGCCACGCCTCCTAGAGGCCTTGCGCGATCAACCCGTCCACCGTCTGCTTGTTTATCGTCAGGATCCGGTCGACGCTGATCGTCTTGTTGGCCGCATCGACCTTCGCGCGGCCCAGTCCCGGAATGTCCATCCCGTCCTGGAAATCGGTCTTCTTCAGCGCCAGGCTGGCCACCGACACCATCGCAAAGCCCGCATCCTTGGGGCTCCAGATGAAGCATTCGCGCACCGCGCCCGCTTCAAGCAGCGGCTTGACCTGCGACGGGATCGACGTGCCGATGATGGCGATCTTCTTCTGCAGGTGGCGCTGACGTACCACGTTCCCGCATCCGATCGGCCCGTTCGATCCGAACCCGATCACGCCGCGCACGTCCGGATAGGCTTGCAACACGTTGCGCATCACCTGCTCCGCCGTGTCGACCTCGTCGGCGCCCGGAAACCGCGCCGTCGCCAGCGACATGTTCGGGTAATGCTGCTTCTGATAGGCGATCGCAGCATCCGCCCACTTGTTGTGCAGCGGCGTCGTCAGCGTGCCGACCAGCACAACATACTGCCCCTGCCCGCCCATCTCGCGCGACAGCGCTTGCATCTGCACCTCGCCAAACCGCCTGCTGTCGATCATCTCGACATCCCAAGTGCGATTATCCTGGTTCGGCCCCTCCTGGGTGATCACGATGATCCCGGCATCCTGAGCGCGCTTGAGCACCGGCCCGAGCACCTTCTCGTCCAGCGGCACCAACCCGATCACATCGACCTTCTTGGCGATCAGGTCATCAACCATCGAAACCTGCTGCGCCGGATCGACATGCGCCGGACCGATCGTCGTCGCATCGAGCCCGAACTTTGTACCGCCCGCGGTCACACCCTGGCCGAGTAGATTGAACCATGGGATGCCGATGATCTTGACCACCGTTACCATCTGGTTGCCAGCCGCAAACGCGCGCGGCACGCCGAGGCCGGCAATCGAAGCCGCCGCCGCCAACTTCAAGGCATTGCGCCGATACATGGATGTCTCCCTCTCTGGCGCTTATGCGCGCCTTTCGGACATCATTGCATCGAACCGTGATGAGCGAAAGGAAGATGGGGCTCCGCCCCAAGCCCCGCTGGGCACGGCGCACCCAGACCCGCATTCTACTGGGTGACTGGGCACCTGCCCGCTGTCTCCTTGAGGAGCGTGGGTGTCGCGACGCTTATGGACACGGGGCAACTGCGTCCAGCGATCGCCAGCGTCGCCTCAAACGGCGTCCCGGCAACGTCGCGTTGCAATGCGATCAGAGCTCCATCGTCATGAAAGATGCTCACGCCGGCATCAGCGGTTGCAAAAGGCACAATCAGCCCAAGCAGATCGTGCGCGTCAAAACGCGAGACGTACACAACGCCGTCCAACGGCGCTTTGCGTCGTTCACGTCCGAGCACGTCGTATTCACCCGCCTCGCGATCAGCGACGAGCCGTCCACCGCGACGCACGAACGCACGCAAGGCCGCAATCGCCGGCGCATCCAGCACGATCGCCTGCGGCAACAGCACGACATCCAGCCGCGACAATGAGGCCGGATCAAGCGCGTCCGCGTCGAGCCAGGTCGGGTTCAGCCCCAGATGACCGAGCGCTGCAACGGCGTCGATCAGCGCGTTGCGCCACGGACTGTCGGCCAAGTCGGTATCGTTGTCGCGCCGCGTCCAATCGAGGCCGCGTGCCCGATCGGCGCTCCGATCAAGCAGCCAACGCAGCCGAAACGAAGCCTGGCTGTACATCACTCCCACTCGGTCGCGCGACGGATGAGCTGCGATCAACGCGCGCCCGACCGGCCCATGGAGGCCCGACAGCACGCCCCTCAGCCATATCCCGCGCGGACCGGGTGTCCCGTCGTCATGCACGATCGTATGGTCGGGATCCCACAGAACCACGCCGCGCCCACCCAGCAGCACGAAACGCCAGAGCCGCTGCGCCTCGGCACCATCGTCCGATCCCGATGTCGTCAGCATCGTCAGCCCCGGTGCGAAACCGCGCGCAATCGAAGTTGTCGCCCCCACCTCGCCGATCTCCATGACGTCGACGGCGCGCGCCAGTTTCGCGTAGTCATAGCCGCCCCAGCCCGGACGCTGCGCCCCTTCCAACCCGGACCGGGCAGCCGGGTCACCGCTGTGCACCGCGCGCGTTCCGCGCGAGATCGCGTCCGCGAACGCGCCGTCCATCCACGCCTTGAACTCCATCCAGCCCGCCCGCGAACCGCGTCCGCTGAGCGCCGCATCGGTCGATGTCGGTTGCACCGCGTCCCAATCGGAAAAATGCGTGTTCCACCGCGCATTCAGCGCCGCCAAAGATGCGTAACGGTGCTGCAACCATCCGCGCCAGGCGCGCAGCGACGATGCGCTCCGGTCGAGATCGGAGGCCGCCGATAGGTCGCCGATCCCCGTCTCGTCGCCGAGACACACGTAGACCGCTGGTTTGCCGCGCATGGCGCGCGCATGCGCCGCGAGACGCATCTCGATCGCGGTCATCGCCTGCTGATCGGAAAGGCTCGGCGCGCGCCCCCACAGACCGACATCGTCGCGGTGCGCACGCACCCGGTCGAGCAGCGACACGAAGGCCGAATTGACGGGAACGTCTGGTCCCTGAAACCGGTGATAGGCAGCATAGAAGTCGGTCGCGACGTTCTCGACCATGACGTCGAGATGCGCCGCACGAAGTGGCGCCAACTCTCGTTGAAAAGCCTGCGCGTCGAACCCGGAACGCTCGCCGAACACCCGCCCCGCCGTGATCCCGAGCCCAGGCAGTGCCGACAGCGCCGCAGGAGGCAAGTCACTGTGCCACAGTATCGCAGTGAAAGGGGGCGTCGGCACAGCCCCGATCGACATAAGCGCAAACAGCGCTCCCAACCAACCCCAAAGCGACGCGCCTCTCAATCGAGCGCGGACGCGACTACAGGCGAGAGCGCGCGCGCAAGTCTCATCACGACGGCGCACGCGTTCGGTCCGGTTGCCGCCAGCGTAACAACGACCGGACCGCGCGCCGCGCCGACAACGCTTCCACGCGCGAGAGCCACGCGCTGCGCAAGACCCGCCGGCACCGGCGACGAACCGATCCAAACGGCACTCGCGGTCGCCGCCTCCGGACGTCCGATCGAGGCGACCGACCACGCGCCGCCAACCACTGCGACAGGCGCGTGCGCCACGTCCTCCGTCTCACCCTGCGCATCGGGCAGCGGGCTTGGATCAGCCTGCCGTAGCGCCGGCAACACAAGACCGAGTCCTGCATGCGGCCCGAAAACAGCCGCCCTCATCACGATCCGCGTCTCGCCGCATGCGAGCACGCGCACATCGTCCGTCGCCGCCCCACCTGTGCAGCCGGCCGGAACCGCGAC
>CAXUIA010000018.1:5073-18441 GCA_964250835.1 uncultured Acetobacteraceae bacterium
GCCACTGGCAGGCCCCAACGCCGCCAGAACGACGCATGCCGCCACGGCAACCACCGGTCGCGCTCCCGACGGTCTTACCTTGACGGGCGCGAGCAATCGCGTCCCATCCTCCCGAAACGGCAATCCGAGCATGATCAAAGCCAGGATCACGACCGAGAAGAAGATCCAGCCATACACGACATGATCGACGGCTCCCGCCTCGGCACTCCCCCGGAAATGGCCGAGCAGCACGATCCCGAGTGCGCGAAACCCGTTCGCCACCACCGGAACGATCACGGACCCGGCCAGGAACAGCACGCGCCGCCCTGTCGAGCGATAAATCGTCGCAGCATACAGCGCTCCGAACGCGATCGAGGCGATCAGGAAGCGCAGCCCTGCGCACGCCTCGGCGACACGGAACGTCCCTTCCGGGATCTCGATCAGGTTCTGGTCAACAACATGCGGCACACCCAAGACCGCGAGCCCGATGTTGACGAACCCGGCCGTGACCTGCTGCAGGGCCGGAACGATGAACGCGCCGAACGGCACCAGGAACACCAGATAGGCCAGCGGCACCGCCATGGCTCCTACGACCTCGATCCCGAGACACGCGAGCAGGGCAACCCAAACCATGCCGAGCACCGCGAACTGCCGAGCCTCCATGATGCCGAGACGATCGGCGGCAAACCACACCAGCGCGCAGGGCAGGATCAGCAATGATGCGGCCGGCAACGGCGCCGGCCGGACGGAGGCGAGACGACCGCGACGCTCCCAGGCCAGCCAGGCCGCGATCGGGCCCACCAGAAAACAGTGGCCATAGGCGGTCGAGCTCGACCACACGTGCAACGCGGCCGCAATCTCGGGCTCGAACAACGCGCCCATTACGCACACGAGGAAGCCAGCAAAGGCGTAGGGGGTCACATCGGCAGCGGCGCTCCGACTGGTGCGAGCCGCCGCCTCCATCCTCAGCCCACGCCGCGTACGAGATGCGGCCCAAGCAGGTTCGCCAACGGCAAGGGAAGCTTCTTCCAGGTCGCGATCATCATCCGGTATTTCGGATTGAGCGGGTTGTGCTCCGGTATCGGCGTTCCCGGCCGCATCAGGAACCGGTAGGCAAGCGGCGTCGGCACAAAGCCCCAGTTCTTCTTGAACGCGTAAGCGCCCGTGCCTTCCTTGCTGCGGCCGAAGTCGAACACCGTGGCGCCGCGTGCGGCCGCACGGCATAGAACGTTCCAATACATGAAGTCGTAAGCCTGACATTCACGTGCTGCCGGCACGCCGCCGCCGTAGTAGGGCAGCACTTCGTCGCGCCAATGAAAGTTGAGTACGGCGGTGACCGGCTCACCGCCATTCGAGATGACCGTTGTGTCGGCACCATTCGGGAAGGTCTCGAGCAGGCCCGCGAACCAGCGGCGGGGAAACACAGGACTGCCCAGGTTGCGCACGCTCTCGGCATAGATGCGCCACGTCGTCTCGGCGTCGCGCCCCGTCGTGGCAATCAGCCCACGATCGATCCCCTTGCGCACCACTGCGCGCTGTTTGCGCGGGATCGCCTTGAGATTGGCCGCCTCATCCGTCCCAATCGTGCGCCGGAAGGTCGCGTAGAGCCCCGGCCGCTCCGTCCAGTCCTGGCCCGCAAACCAGGCGTCGGGCGGCGATGCCAGGGCGCGCATCTCGATCGAAGCTACATCGGTCGATCGCCGCAACTCCGCCGCATGCGCCAGCAGCGCATGCACGGCCTCCTCGTCGACGGCCAACGGCCCGGCATAAACACAGAACGGCAGCGATATCAGCGTGTGGCCAAACAGCCGCGTGCGCAGCTCGACGAGCGGCAAAACGCCCACGACCGCGCCATCCTGCAGCACGGCCACCGACCTGTCGCGATGTCCGAACACCCGACAGATCAGGCCCGGCATCGCGGCCTGATGAAAGAACGTGGCATCTTGGCGCTGTCCGACGAACGCGTCCCACGCCCCATGCAGACCCGGCTCGAGTGGAACGACCCGAAGGCTCACGCGGCGACTTCCGGAAACGCGGCGTCCATCCGGCCCCAGGAAAAGTCCCGCAACAATTTGATCAATCGTTGCTCGACACGAGCCAGATTAATCCGGTGACGCCATTGCGCGCGCATGCCGGCCGCCTCTACGCGCGGCTGGTCGGGGTCGATCTCCCAGGGATGCAGATAAAAGACGCGCCTGCCACCCGCGCCGGCGAACATCGTTCTGAAAACGGGATACGGCATGATCCGGAACCAGCCGCCGCCGGCACACGGCAGGTTGCGCCCGCCGATGCGCGCCGTCGTCATCGGGATCTCCCACACCCCGGCTCGGCAATGCGGCCCGCGTGGCGCCTCCGGATCGGCGTAACTGTCGTGATGCACCGGAAAGAGGCTTGACGAGTAGGTGTGCCCAGTCTCGGCCAGCACATCCCAAGCCCATGGCGTGGACGGGCCGATCGAGAATGTAGGGGCTCGATAGCCACGCACCGCAACGCCCCCAACGTCTTCGAGGCAGGCCCGCGCCGACGCCAGATCGTTGTGGAACGCCGCGCGATCCGCGCCATCGACCCTGCCGTGCCAGAATCCATGGCTCGCGAGTTCATGGCCGCCGGCCACGATCCGACGCACCAGCGCCGGATGGCGCTCAGCAACCCAGCCCAGCGTGAAAAACGTCCCCTTCACGCCCGCCGTTTCCAGCACGGCGAGCAACCGGTCCGTGTTCTCCTCGACACGGCGCGGCAGACGTTCCCATTGCGCCCGCGAAATCACATCGGCGAAGCCCTGAACCTGGAACCAGTCCTCGACGTCGATCGTCATCGCACTGACCATTAGCGCGCTTCCAGCAGGTCTATCAGACGCCGGAACACCTGGTCGCGCCGGGCGATATTTCGCTCGAGCGCCTCTACACGGGCCGTCAGCTCAACGTTTCCGGCGAGATTGGTCGGCCGCTCCGCTGCCGCATAATGATCGACACTGCTCACCCTCGGACTAACCCCGTCAAGGTCGGCGGCAAGTTCACGTGCCGTCTCCTCGACCATGGCTCTCGAGATCGTCGACACCTCGTCGAGTGACGCGAGCAGCAGAACACGGGAGAATAAGCGGTTGATCCTGCGCGGAACGCCATCCGTGATAAGATGAACAGCGTCGAACGCGCCCGCCTCGATCGCCGGATGACCCGACCAGCCCACCGTAGTTAGACGGTGCTCGATGTAAGCCCGCGTCTCATCCGGCACCAGCGGTGATAGGTGAAACGATGCAATCACCCTCTGACGCAATTGGTCGAGCTCGGCAGACGCCAGCATCGATCGGAATTCCGGTTGTCCAAGAAGGATCGTCTGGACCGCGGCATGCCCTGCATCAGTGATGTTGGAGAGCATACGCAGCTCCTCGAGGGCGGTCCTCGACAGGTTTTGCGCTTCATCGACGATCAGGACGCAGCGTCGGCCCGCGACTCGATGCGCGCGAAGCGCATCGGTAAAGCGCAGCAAAATAGCGCCCTTCTCAAGGCTTTGCGGCCGATCATGGCCGGTATCGACACCGAAACCGGCCATCGCCAACCGGAACAAGTCGTCACCGGACAATTGCGTAGTCGCGATCCTTGCAACGGCGAACGCGCGGTGATCAAGCTGCGACCAGAGATGCTCGATCAGTGTCGTCTTGCCGGCACCGACTTCGCCCGTAATGACCACGAAGCCTTCGCCCTGGTCTAATCCGAAGCTCAGATGCGCGACCGCACGATTGTGGCCTCGGCTCGGGTAAAAGAACCGCGCGTCAGGCGACAGGAGAAAGGGCGATGCGCTGAAACCAAAAATCTTTTCGTACATGGCCGTTCTTATCGCTACCGAAAAGATTTGGACACGAGTAAAAGCACGACGTTAGCCGAGTAGTTCGAGCCCGCTTGCTGGCTTTCTTCATTATTGTAAGTGTATCTAAACTGAGCCGACAACGTCTCGCTGAGCGACTTTACCACGGCCAGCGACAAATAGGTGACGTGATCGACTGTTGGTAGAAGACCTCCGCTCCGCCTAATCCCATACTGGCCGTTTGCAATGAGGCTCACGGTTGGCGAAACGGCGTGCGACCAGCCAAGCGTGCCATACGTTCCTGAGTTGCTGCCGAGCGAAAACGGCAGCCCGCCTGATGACACCAGGACGTTATTCTCATACTGCACGCTCGCCGAGACGACGTCCCGATCCTCAGTCAGGACCGCCGTCGCCGAGGCAAGTTGTGACCGATACAGATTGTCCTGGGCTCCGAAAAAGTTGTCCGCAAAGATCAGCGGCGCGCCGCTGCTGTAATCGACGGGAGCGCCGAGGTCATCGACGTCGCTCGTGGCCAGACCGTTCTGAAGCTGCTGATCCTCGGTCGATAAACCCTCGGAATAGCGGAGGAATACTCTGACACGCGTGCTGGCCTGCAAGGCAGCATCGAGTGTCGCGGCGTCCAGACCGTCGTGATGTCCGTAGCGAACCTCCAGCGTCGTGTCCGGCGCCGGGCTAAGACGGACCCCGACGTCCCAGATGGCGTCGCTGATACGCACCGGGTTGGTGCCGGCATAGGTGATGTATTCGTAACCGAGCCTGAGCAGTCCAGTAATGTTGCGCGTGATCGCGTAACCATTATCGATGGTGCCGGTGTCGCGGCTGGCGCTCGACAGCACCCCGGTCCCGCTCGTATGGCCACCCTCGAGCAAGGCAACCCCGTTATATCGGCCGAACGCCTCACCCGTCTGGAACGCGGCGTTCCCGCTGATGCTGGTGGCGTTCTGATTGCCTGGGTTTGCGAACGGCGAGATGCCGAGTGTCGCCTCCGTGGCGGACGGTGCGGCAAGCCCGTTGCTGCTCCCGCTGACGGCGTTCGCGGTCGTGCGCTCCAGCGTGCCGCCGATCTGCCCCGTTCCCAAGGTGCCAAACCGATGCAGCACGTAAGGTGTGACGGCGAGGTCGACTGTTTGCGTAGCCTGGTTGGCAGCCGACGGCTCGGTCCCGAGTTGCCCGCGATATCCGGTCCCGTCCAATCCGCCGAGGCCGTTGGTGGTGACCGCGCCAGTGCCGCGAAGGTTGACGAACAGCGTTCCAGGCAGCAGCGCCGCCAAGACCTGCGCGTTGAAGTTCTGATCGATCTGATCTTGCCCAGAGTTTCGAGCGTAGATGTCGACCTCCGGCTGGTAGGCGACACTGCCCTGGAAGCGTGCAGTGTCCCCCGACACGTTCAGACCAGGCAGCAAGAGCGTGACAAGATCGCTGCCGCGACCAGTGCCGCCATTGGCAAAGACGTTGTCGGTATACTCCTCGCCGAGTCCAACGTTTGGAGTAATCGTCCACGCCCTAGCGGTCGGTGACAGCGTTGGTCCCTGGAGATCTGCACCGAGCGTCCTGTCGAAGTCGCCCGCTGAGGTCGACGCGCCCGTTGCCGTCAAGAGCGGTGTTCGCGCAAGCAGCGGAGCAGGGAGCGCCGGGACCGTATCGGCGGGTCCGGCGGCCGTGGCCGTCGCGCCGCCTGCCGAAACACCGACGCCAACCGGCGACGTCTGGCCTTGCGCGTATGATACGAAGACCACCCCACCCATCAATCCAGACAAGCACCGAACCGCCGCGCGTCGAGGCCGTCTCAAACATCTCGTCTCGGTTCGTCCAGGCCCAGACACCGCTGGTCACCGTTCGCCGTAGTCGCCGTAGTATCCGTAATAATTGCCGCCGAAATGACCTCTTGCGCTCGTGCGGCATTTATTGAGGACCAGATTTGTCACCGGGCACGAATCGAGCAGACTGACTGCCGTTTCAAGCTCCGTTCTCTGAGTCCGTCCGGCCTCAACGATCATGGCGATCTGGCCGACATACGGCGCCAGGCTCGTGGCGTCGCTCGTGGCCAGGCATGGCGGCATGTCGAGTACGATCAGGTGGTCCCGATAACGACGCGCGATGCTCTCGAGAGCGGCGATTGTCGCCTCAGTCACGCCCACCCCATGCGCGCGGTCGTCCAACAACCGTCCGAGCGGCACGATATGGAACCGATCGATTGCCGTCGCAAGAACAATCCGAGACAGATCCAAATCTGGATCTCGCACCAGGTGTACGAGGCCCTCATGCTCGGCCAGTCCGAGCAACCCTGATAGCGAGCGCGGCTTATAGTCGAGATCGATCAGAATAACGGCGCGCGGGCTCGTGAGCGCAACGGTCGCCGCAAGATTGAGGGAGCAGAAGCTTTTGCCCTCAGCAGGTTGACTGCTGGTCACCATGAGCGTGCTACCCAGCCTCCGGCCTGCTGCAGGCTGTGCGCGAAGCAGGGCGTTTGCAATTACTCGCCACTCCTCGACCACGCGCGATCGCTCGCCCGCCGCGGCGAGACCGACCGAACGCAAAGCTTCAAGAGTGATCGACGTTGGCTCGACCGGTGACGCCGGGCCGTTCTTTTCCTGACGGCGCGGCAACCCCTCCTCGATGGCAGCGCCAGGCACGGGCAAGACGGCAACAAGTTCGGGCGACGATGAGCGCCGCAGCCGGTCCGCTGCGCGTTCAATCAGGTGTTCTGTGGTCGACTTCATGACGGGGCCAACATGGGCGTCCTCGATTAAGCGTGGCCAGCTTCGTTCAGCGCACGGTAGACAAGACCGCCATAAGCCACGGCGAGTAGCAGGAACGCGACTGATGCCGCGACTAGACCACTTCGGCTAAACCGCCGCCTCTCTATCTTCGCCGCGAGCAACGAGACACTGCCTGCCACCGCAAAACCGAGCGCCCGCAGGTCGCCCACCGAATGAAACGAGCGATCGAGCTTGCCGAGCAGGATCGCACCGCCCAAGCCGCCGCCTACGCCGGCCAACAGGACCAGCGACAATAGAAATGGCCGTTGCGGTGAGACGGGGATCAGCGGGATTTGCGGCGGGTCGATAACCTCGATCTTGACCTTGTCGGCTTCAGTATCGGCGGCATTGGAAAGCCGCATGGACTCACGGCGTCCGAGCAGATCCTCATAATTCTTTCTCAGCACGTCATAATCGCGCGTCAGGTTAATCGATTGCGCTTGTACGGTCGGCACATCGCGCGCAATCTGCTCGAGCCGCGATGACTCGCTTTGCGCATCCTCGACTTGGCGGGACAGCGAGGATACATCGGAATCCGCTTGAACGAGCAGCACCTTGAGTTGCTGGTAGAGCATGTTAGGCTCGGTGTGGCCACGCACGACCGGCCCGCTGCCTCCACCGCCCCCGTGCCGCAGCGATCCAACGAGTGCGCGCTGTCGCACTACGTCTGGATTCTCATCGGTCAGCGAAAGGCGCATCTCGCGCAGCTTGGCTTCCGCCAATTCAAGCGCCCCACTGCCGCCTGGGCCTCCCCCGCTTTCGGTGACAAGAGTCGGTGACGTCGTGCCGAGTTCTTCCTTCAGCACATCACGACGCGCCTTGGCGTCCGCAAGTTGTCCGGTGAGCTTGCGGAGCTCTGCACGTGCATCGTCCAAACGACTCGTGCCGGAGTCCGCATCGGGAATTAGATCCAAGTATTTTGCCCTGAACGCTGCCCGCCTTGCCTCAGCTTCGCGCAGTTGCCGCTCGTAGCCAGCAATCTGCTGGTCGAGAAATACGCGCGCGTTGCTCATGTCGCTTCGACTACTGCCGGCCTTGTCCTCTATGAAAATCCCCAGAATGGTCCGGACCACATCGTAGGCGAGGTGCGGATCGGAGTTTCGGTAGGTGATAGTGAACAGATCATTGGTTTGCGGAACGACAGCAATCTGCGACCTCAAGCCGCCGATCATCCGCTCGAGATCGGCCGGGGTGCCGATCTGCAGCGAAAGGTCGGTTTTGGACACCAACTTTTCGAGATTCGGGCGGCTCAACAAGGTCCGTTGCAGGACTTCGATCTGCGACGCGACAGAGTTGTCGAGAGCCAAACCGCGAAGCAGTGGCGTCAGTACGGCGTCCGCATCGATATAGACGCGTGCATTCGACTCATACTTGTTTGGGATAGATGTGACGCCGGCCCAGCCCGCCACGCAGATCAGCCACGCGAGACCGACCGCCAGCCAACGATGCGCAAGCACCATTGTGACATACCGGATCAGTTCCGCGCGCAGGTCATCCATGGCGGTGGAACTCTGACCGGCACCGGGCACCGGCGCGAAGACACTCTCGCCTGTGACCCACCGCTTAGAACCAGGCCTGCGGAATGATGAGGGTATCGCCCGGCTGCATGTCGACGTTTTCCGACACGTCGCCGTCCTTGATCAGGTTTGCCAGATGCACCCTGAAGCTGATCCGCTTGCCGGGGCCGACCCGACGAATGATGACGGCCCGATTGCCGGCCGCGAAACGGGTGAGGCCACGCGTTTGGATCATGACGTCGAGCAAGGTCATGTGTTCGCGGTAGGCGATCGCCTGCGGATCCGCCGCCTCCCCGATGACACGGATCTGACGATCCACCGGGCCCACGAAGTCGTGGACCATCACGGTCACATTCGGCTCTTTGACATACTTCTTTAGACTTGAAGCGACCTCGGCCGAAAGCTCGGACGGCGTCTTGCCGGACGCCGGCAGATCCTGGATCAGCGGCAGCGAGATGAGGCCGTCCGGCTGAACTGGAAGATCCGTCACCGATAGTTGCGGATTGTCGTAGACAAAAACGCCGAGGTGATCTCCCGGACCGATCACATAGGGCTCAGTGACCGCTGCTTGAGAGACGGGCGGCGCGTCGGCGCCCGTTCCCGCGGCACATCCGGCCGCAAGAATGGCGAAACCAACGCTCGCGACGAGATGGTGCAACCCGAACGAGCGCTGTATCGAGCCGAGGCCCGAGACCAAGCCGACGCGATCACGAACAAGCGTAGTAAGTGTCTTCCGCATTTTTTCGGACAGTGCTCCCAACGGCTCCATAGTTATCTCACACGCGGATGTCCACACGACATTGCGGATAGGCGATGAGCACCCGCGATCTATACCCTGAGAACGGACAAGAAATCCTTAACGGCCAAAAAAAAGCCGCTTGACCGACCGGGTTAGATGCTGTAACAAAATAAAGACAGAGCGGCGGACCCCTTGACTCATTGACCGAGTGTTAGAAACGAAGAAGCGCTTCGCACGTCGATGTTAGCTCAGTTGGCTCTTTAGCCGTCATCTGTTCAGGTCTTGATTGATCTATCCTTTGAGTAATGACTTGGAGGATGGCGTCGCGGTTTGTTGGTATCTATTCGGCTAGAACAAAGAACCGCTACGTCGACCGGAACGAGGTCTCGGCGGTCCGGGGGCGTCATGACGCGGATCTTTGGGCATTATGTGTTCGCCGACATGGTGGTATTGTGGGTGTTCGAAACGCTCGCCTGCTTCCTCCTTTTCCTGGCCGCGTTCGATCATGCTGCCATGCTTTCGCCCGTAAAGCATCTCAGTGCGGCCGACAGCGCCCTTCTGCTGGCTTTGCTGCTTGGCGCACTCTGCATCGTTCTCGGCCTCTACAAGCCGGCCCTCATCCTGGTGACGCGCATGATGCTGGCCGCAGCCGCAGTCGCCGGTCTCGGGACCGTGCCGATCTTCTGGGCGGCCACCGCAACGGGCGTGATCGACGTCACCACGTTGTTTGGCGGCGGCAACGCCTGGCTCGGCGAGTTGATGGCGGCCTGGCTGCTTCTCGTCCTGGGCACGCGCCTGATCTATGCCGCCGGCGTGCGGAGCGGTTTGCTCGTTCGCGAGGTTCTGGTGCTCGGCGACGGGGCGGCCGCCAGAACTACGATCGAGGCCATCGAAGCGATGCAGCCACGCCTGTTTCGCGCCACGCTCGCATCGGCCTCAACCGCAAGAGCGCCGTGCTCACGACCAGCTCCTCTGCGAATTGTGTTGGCAACGGGAGGCGACGTGATCGGCGACGTGCCCGCCGCGTGGTCTGGCCAAGTCGCTCGGCTCACCGACGTCGCGACGTTTTGGGAACGCCACCTCGGGCGGATCAATCTCGAGGGACCACTCAACTTCTCCGACCAGACTGGACCGTGCGAAAGCGAGGGCGCCAAGCAGATCCGGCGCGGTTTGGACGTCGCCGCGTCGCTTGCCATGCTCATCTTCGCCCTGCCGGTCATCCTCGTGACCGCGATCGCCATCAAGATCGACAGTCCCGGCCCGCTCATCTATCGACAGGAGCGGGTGGGTCTTGGCGGCAAGCCTTTCACCATCCTCAAGTTCCGCAGCATGCGCACCGATGCCGAAAGAGACGGTGTCGCGGTCTTTGCCCGTCATGCGGACGCCCGCACGACAAACGTCGGCCGATTGATCCGGAAAGTCCGGGTCGACGAGCTGCCTCAGCTGATCAACATTCTTCGCGGGGACATGAGCCTCGTCGGCCCGCGCCCGGAGCGGCCTGAATTCGTCAGACGCTACAGCGCGTCAATCCCGTTCTACGACCGGCGTCTGCTGGTCAAGCCAGGACTAACCGGATGGGCACAGGTCCACTGCGCCTACACAGCCAGCGACGCTGAAACACGCCAGAAACTGTCCTACGATCTCTACTACGTCCGTCACCGAAGCCTTGCTTTGGATTTCTCTGTGCTGATCTCGACGATCCGCGTCATTCTCTTTCAAGTCGGCGCGCGTTAAGTCACATCAGGAAACGTTTTTGCGGTAAACTGAGCCCGTCCGGCGATCGGTGCCGGATGGGTTCGACACCGTCGTCGGTAATGCGGCCGATCAATGATCCTTCCTCTGACTGATGCAGCCTGCGCCATCATCTACACGTTGCTCGCCGCCATTATTCTCGTCCAAAAGCGTCCAAACCGCACCTCGTGGCTTCTAGCCGCGGCCTCCCTCGTAACAACAGCCTGGTCGGCCGCCGCCGCTATGTCCGCGAAGGCATCAACCGCACCCAGTCTTTTGGAAGTCGCGCGCACCGCCGCCTGGTATCTCGTAACCCTTCACCTCTACAGGCTGACTGCTGGAGATGAACGACGCGTCCGTTGCTTCGGATGGCTGGGACTGGTCGGTTTCACTCTCGCGGCCGCCATACCTGCTGCGGCCCTTTCCGGCGCAACGCTGCTTGCATTGGGCCTGCCACTGACCATCCTGCTTGCCGTTATCCAGCTCGTGCTCGTCGAAAACCTTTATCGTGGCACCGACACCGACAGCCGCTGGCATGTCGGCCTTGCCTGCATCGCGCTGGGCAGTCTTGCCGTCTACGACCTGATCATGTCGGCCGACGCCGTGCTCACGCACCGGGTCGCCACCGGCCTTGTGGCCGGCCGTGCCGGCGCCGCCATTTTTGTTGCCCCCCTCCTCGCGGTAGCCGCAGCACGTAACCCAACCAGGAACATAAAGCTTAACGCCACGCGAACCGCCGCGTTCCACTCGGCCGTCCTGATAATGAGCGGCGTGTTCCTGATCTCACTTGCGGCGGTGGCCGAGCTCGTCGGCCGCTACGCCTGGCTTCCCGGCTCGGACTGGTCGACATTGATCGAAGTCTGCCTCGTCTTCGCAGGCGGGCTCGCCATTGCTGTCATCCTCGTATCCGCCTCGACGCGCCACTGGCTAGCCCGCCTGGTAGCACAGCACTTCTTCACCTACCGCTACGACTATCGACGCGAGTGGCTCGCCTGCATCGCAACTCTCTCCGCCTCCGACCAGAGCGAACCGGACGGCCTGCGCCGCCGCGCAGTTCGCGCGCTCGCCGACATCGTCGACAGCCCCGCTGGTCTTCTGCTCGAGGGCGAGCCCAACCAACCGGGCCTCGCCTGGTCGGGATCATGGAACCTGCCGGCCATCGGACCGATCGCGCCGGGTCATACGTTGCTCGACGCGCTCAGACGCGCGCCATGTCTCGAGCTTACCGAGCCCATCGGTGGGCTCGGCCTTTGGCTCGCGATCTCACTGCCTGGAGAGGCGAACCGCCTCGCGGGCTGCGTGCTACTCGCTCCACCACGCGGACCCTTCCAGATCGATGACGAAGTTCGCGCATTGCTCGGCGTGGTCGCGCGAGAGGTCGCCACACGGCTCGCCGAGCAGCGCGCGACGCGTGCGCTGCTCGAGACGCGCGACCTACGCGCCTATGGTGAGCGCTTCGCCTTCGTCGCTCATGACATCAAGAACGTTGCCGGACAACTTCGTCTGCTGACCTCCAACGCCCGTCAGCACATGAGCAACCCCGAGTTCCAGGCCGACATGCTGGCGACCGTTGATGCCTCCGTGCAGAAAATTGGCCGGCTGATCCGGCGTCTCGAAGTCGTCGAAGGCGAGGACGGACCGGCCGCCTCTGATTTGCACAGCCGTATCGCCCAGGCCTGCGCCCACCGTCAGACCGGCACGACGATCATCGTTCCGATGCCGTCGCAAGTGCGCGTTGCCATGGCCGAGCCGGATCTCGATGCAACGCTCACCCACCTGATCGACAATGCCGTAACGGCGGCCGGGCCCTCGGGCACGGTCAGTCTGTCGATAGCGGAGGAGGGCGGCCGGCTCGCACTCGACATCGTCGACGACGGCCCGGGTATGACGGCCGAATTCGTGCGTGACGAGCTGTTCCGTCCATTCCGCAGCCGAACCGAGGGCGGCAGCGGCATCGGTGCCTTTCAGGCGCGCGAGCTGCTTCGCCGTTGCGGCGGAGACCTGCTCGTCTCGACCCGCCAGGGCGGCGGGACGCGGATGCGCCTGCTGCTTCCTCGTGCGGGGGCGTTGGAGAACCTCGCGCTTTCAGCGTAACGATATCGTCATGCCGCCACCAACCGATCCGCCGTTCCCCAAACTCCTCATCGTTGAGGATGATGTTGGCCTGTGCGGGCAATATCGCTGGGCCTTCGACGGCTGGCGCACGATCTTTGCAGCCGATCGCGCTCAAGCTGCCGCCGCTGCGGCTCGCGATGCGCCGCAGGTGGCCATCGTCGATCTCGGCCTGCCACCTGACCCCGACGGCGTATCGGAAGGGTTCGCGACCGTGGCCGAGCTTCTCTCCCGCGCACCGCAGATGAAAGTCATTGTCGCGACCAGCCACGGCGACCGCGTCCACGCGCTGCGCGCCGTGGCGCTCGGCGCGTACGATTTCTGCGAGAAGTCGGGCGAGATCGACCTTCTGCAGGGCGTTGTCGCGCGTGCACGGCGGCTGGCCGAACTCGAGGAGGAGAACCGTCGCCTCGCGAGCGTCATGCCCACAACCTCGATCAGGCGGATCGTCACGCAGAGCGACGCCATGCTGAAAGTCTGCCGCGACGTCGAACGGCTGGCACCCACGGGTGTCACGGTGCTGCTCGCCGGCGAGAGCGGCACTGGCAAGGAGGCGCTCGCTCAGGCACTGCACGAGTTAGGACCGCGCGCCCCCGGGCCGTTCGTCGCCATCAACTGCGGTGCAATCCCTGAAAACCTGCTCGAAAGCGAGCTCTTCGGTCACGAGCGCGGCCCCGTTAACCGCGCCCTAGCCCGGCGCAACGGGAAC
>CAXUIA010000018.1:18451-19304 GCA_964250835.1 uncultured Acetobacteraceae bacterium
AAAAGGGCACGCTTTTTCTCGACGAGATCGGCGACCTGCCGCTTCCGCTTCAGGTCAAGCTGCTCCGTTTCCTGCAGGAGCAGGTGATCGAGCGCGTCGGCGGGCGCACCAGCATTTCAGTCGACGTGCGCGTGGTCTCAGCCACCAACATGACCCTCGAACGGTTGGTGGCAGAGGGACGCTTCCGATCCGACCTGTTCTACCGGCTCAATCCCGTGACGGTCCGTATACCGCCCCTGCGTGGCAGACCGGGCGACCCGCTCCTGCTCGCGCGCTACTTTCTCGGCCGCTTCAACACCGAGTTCGGCCGTTCCATACGCGGCCTGAGCGACGCCGCCACCATCTCTCTCGAAACCCATTCCTGGCCCGGCAACGTGCGCGAACTCGAAAACCGTATGAAGCGAGCCGTCATCATGGCCGACGGACGTCTGATCGAACCGGCCGACTTGGAGTTGGCACCAGACCAGGCGTCCGCCTCACTGGATCTCCGTTTGGCGCGCGCGCAGGCGGAGCGCGACGTGCTGACACGCGCGCTCGCACGCAGCGACGGCAAGCTCGCCCAAGCCGCACGCCTGCTCGGCGTCAGCAGGCCCACGCTCTACGACCTTCTCGAGACGCACGGCCTCGGCCGGCACGACGCCGACGAGGATATCGCCTCCGGCTCGACGAACGATCTTTGAGGGACACCAGCATGCGACGCGTCTGGATCGCCATTCCGATCATCGCCGTGGCCGGCCTCGCCGGCGCGGTTGCTTACCGCCAATTGACGAACGACCCAATGGCGGACGCGCGCGCCTTCATGGCGCATGGCCAGCTGCGCCAGGCGCAACTGACGCTGCGCGGTATCGTGCGC
>CAXUIA010000018.1:19314-20536 GCA_964250835.1 uncultured Acetobacteraceae bacterium
AGCTCATCTCCGGCTCGGCGAGGTGCAACTTCAGCTCGGCGACGCGACTGCGGCCGAACACCAGCTGCGCGAAGCGGCCGACCACGGTGCGGACGAACACGCAATCCGCCCGCTGCTGGCGCTCGCCATCGTGGCGCAGGGCCGTCAGGACACTGTTCTCGCAGAGGGCACCGACGGGCTCGATCCGCGCCAGACGGCACAGATGCACATCGCCCGCGCGACGGCCGCATTCCTCGCCGGCAAGCAGGCTTTGGCGCGCAACGAAGCCGCGGCGGCCCGCTCTGCCCAACCAGGCAACGGCGACATCGCCTTGAGAGCGGCGCGGATCGCGCTCGCCATCAACGACCTGACCAGCGCCCAGCAAGACATCGACGACGCGCTTACGGCCAGTCCGCACAACGGCGATGCCCTCATATTGATGGCTGACGTGCTGGCACAACGTGGTGACGTACAAGGCGCAGTCGCCAGCTACGGCGCAGCGCTGGCCGTTCTCGCGCCAGCCCAGCCGGACGCCTTAGCCGCCCACCTGTCACGGGCACGTTTGGAGCTGCAACGCGGCGACGATGCGGGTGCCGGCGCCGACATCCAGGCCGTCCTGCACTATGCCCCGCGCAGCCCAACCGCCAACATGGTGGACGCGACGCTGAAAGCGCGCGCCCAGGATTGGCGGGCGGCTGACGAGGCGCTTACCCAGGTCGGCTCTGCGCTCAGCGAATTCCCACGCGCCGGGCTGCTGGTCGCGACCATCAAGGCCAACGATGGGCAGCTGGCGCAGGCTCTCGATGCAGCTGAAACCTTCAACCGGCGCTTCCCGAATGATCCTAACGGCGCTCTGACGCTGGGCTCGCTCGATCTCAAGGCGCACCAAGCGAGCGACGCCGTTCGTCTGCTCGAACCATGGAGAGCCTCCGGGCGGGCCAACACCGATCTGCTCGCGGTGCTGAGCGAGGCGTATGCCCTGTCCGGCGATCCGACGCGTGCCGACGTGACGCTGAGAAGTGCGGGCAATGCGGGCGGTCATCCGGCCGACGCCACTCATCTCAACCGTCTCGCCTCCATCGCGCTGGAGGAGAACGATCCAGCGCTCGCTGCTGACGAACTGTCAGCTTCGCTCGATCAACCGCGCGTGCAACTCGCCGATGTCCCGGTCCGCGCGTCTCAGACCTCCTCCAGCGGCCTGCCCAGCCGCGAGAGCCAGACGGCAGCCGGACTGGTCGTGACC
>CAXUIA010000018.1:20546-20994 GCA_964250835.1 uncultured Acetobacteraceae bacterium
CGCCGCCTATGCGCTCGACCGTCTGCGTGCCTCGCACGCCGATCCGGCCGTAGTCGACCTGCTGACCGGCGACGTCAAGCTTGCGCAGTTCGATATCGCCGGGGCCCGCGCCGCGTTCACCCGCGCACACGAACGCGCGCCCGATCAGGATGGCGCGGTCGTCGGGCTCGCGCACGTGATGAGCTTGCAGGGCGACACGGACGGCGCGCTGACGCTACTGCACGACGCGCTCGACAAACGGCCGACCGATCCGACCGTGCTCGGCGCCTATGTCGACATGGCGCTCTCGGTCAACACGCCCAAGGCGCGCGACGAGGCGATTGATGCCGCGGAGAACGCGCACAAGAAGGCGCCCACCGACGCCGGCATCACTCAGGGTCTGGCGACGCTCGACCTGCGCACCGGGCACGCTGCCGACGCCTTGGCCGTCGCGAACACGCTCGGGGGC
>CAXUIA010000019.1:0-2568 GCA_964250835.1 uncultured Acetobacteraceae bacterium
AGCAAGATCCGGATCTACAGCGCCGACATCTCAACCGCCGACATCCAAGCCATGCGCGCCCCGAACTCACCCTGGGTGGCAACCGCCGCTTCGGACGCCGGGGTCCTCGGCGCGGAGCGAGACCGCGCCGACGCGATGCTGCTCGCGGGCCAAGACCCCGGCCACGACATCACGGTCCCGCCCACGCTGATCACCCGCGCCCTGCTCGAAAAGCTCGACATCCAAACCATCGAGCAGCTCGAAACCAAGCTCCCCGCCTTCGGCCGCAGCGACGCCGCCACGGCGTCCTGGATGCGGGCCAAGGGGTAGTGTCGGAGCGCTGCCTCAAATCCCGCGGGCGCCGCGCGCCAGACCCGTCAATCATCCCGCTGGCGGCCGATCCTACGCTCCCGGAACCTCGCGCGGAGGCGGGCGAGCATTCTAACCCGCTCGTGGAGCGGCGAACACCTCGGCCGCTCGCCGCGAGGTTTTTCGTGCGCATGTGCCCGAAGATCTTGAGACGGACGCGTCACGGATAGTTCACCAGGATCAGCGCGACCCTGGCGAGGCATTGCAGCAACGTGCTCTCGCCGCCGCGGCTCGGTCCCACCACGACGACAAGCTCACCACATTCGACCGATAGGCTTACCGAACCGAGCACCCGCACTGCCCCGGGGAAGTCGCGAACGATCCCGCTGACGCGCAGCAGCGACGCGATGACCGGACTCCGACGTCCTGCCACGCAAGCGCCCTGCGGCTATTGCTGCGACAACAAGGTCGGTCGCCTTGCCGCGCAGCGCGAACATCAGCGGGGCGGAACTTCGCGTTCCGGCCGCCACACCACGGAGGCCTTGTTGCTTCCAGAACGTTTCACCCACATGACCGGCATATCCGCTTTGCCCCAGAGCGCGCGGGGCGCAGCGCGCCCAGGCCCGCATGACTGATGCCCGGTGCCGAAGCTGGCGTAGGTAATTTCCGTCTCTCGCGCTCGCATCGTCCGAGCTTAGGCTGCAGCTTGATTGGCCGATGGGCTGCTTGTCAGGACACTCAGATGGCTGATCAGGTCCCACCGCGAAAGGACGGCGCCGCCGTCGCGAGCGCAGCGACAGAGACTTCGCCTCGCTCGAAGGGAGGGCGCGGCCGCCGATGGTGGCCCAGACTGGTCGTGTTCGCCGTCCTGGTGGATGGGAGTGGAGGCAGCGCCGTATGGTATCTAAGTCGTCCGCCAGGACTGCCGGCAGGAATTGACACAAAGTTTGCTGGGCGGATTTCTGCGACCCTTGTTGATGAGGGCGACCTTGTAAGAGAGGGGCAAGCTGTGGCGCGAAGTCTCGTCACGCAGGGCTTCGAAACTGTTGAAGTGCTGGACCAAAAGACAATCGCAGTTCAACACGGCGATCGCAGCCTACCACAACACCGAGGCGATGATCCGATCCGCACAGGCTGGTGTGCTATCCGCCACCCACAATGCTGACTTTATCGAGGTCAACATCGCCGATGACACCCTCATCGCACCAAAGGACGGCCCGATTGAGTATCGAACACACAATCTCGGTGAAGTGCTTCCCGCCGGTGGCCTAGTCTTCACGACCAATCACAGTAGCCAAAGACTTTCTCGCAGTTGCTGTACTGGGCGCCGCATTCTTCGTGTTGTCCGTGATCCGCTTCCGACGCTCGGCGACCCTATCTTGGCAGTAGAGCAGCTCAAAGCCCGGTCCTGAGCCATCGTTCATCGGCTTTGTCACGCAAGTCAGAACTCTTGCCGAATAAGTAGTTTCCGAGGCTGCCTGACGACGTGAAGGCACGATACGTTCTCCGGACAAACATCCGACGCACCCCACTGCCTTATAGCCAATGATCGGAGCTCCTTTCATTTTTGTGTTCCTGTCACGAAGATTGGTCATCTCGCCATGCCGGAGGTGAGCCCGCCCAAGACGTTCGGCAAAGTCTTGTCAGTCCGCGGCGCCGTCGTCGACGTGGGTTTCAACGGGCAAGTATTGCCGAAGATCAACACGGCACTCACGGTCGACTGGAATCAGCCCCAGACCCTGACGCTCGAGGTGCACAGCCACCTCGACCCGGCGACGGTCAGGGCCATCGCTTTACAGGCGACCGGCGGCTTGGCGCGCGGCGCTAAGGTCACCGCCACATCAGGCCCGGTGACGGTGCCTGTGGGCGACGCGGTGCTCGGACGCCTGCTGGACGTGACCGGACAGCGCGGCGACGGTGGGCCGGCGCTCGCGGCGGACACACCGCGCCGCAGCATCCGTGCGCCGCCGCCTCGGCTCCACGACGGGACATCGGCCAACAAGATATTCGAGACCGGCATCAAAGTTATTGATCTGCTCGCACCACTTTTGCAGGGCGGCAAGGCGGCGATGTTCGGCGGCGCCGGCGTGGGCAAAACGGTGCTGATCCAGGAGCTCATCCACGGCACGGTCGCCCACTACAAGGGTCTCGCAGTCTTCGCTGGCGTCGGCGAGCGCTCGCGCGAGGGCAACGAGATGCTGATCGACATGCGCCAGTCGGGGGTGGGTCCGCACACGCTGCTGGGGGAAGGGGAAAAGTAACCAACGCCCCGCGCCCGCG
>CAXUIA010000019.1:2578-5056 GCA_964250835.1 uncultured Acetobacteraceae bacterium
AGTCGGGTGTGCTTCCGCACACGGTGCTGGTCTACGGTCAAATGAACGAACCGCCGGGCGCGCGCTGGCGCGTGCCGCTGACCGCACTCACGATTGCCGAATACTTCCGCGACGAGAAGCATCAGGACGTGCTGCTGCTGATGGACAACATCTTTCGGTTCGTTCAGGCAGGAAGCGAGCTTTCAAGCCTGCTGGGGCGTCTGCCGTCACGTGTCGGCTACCAACCGACGCTCGCGACCGAAGTGGCCGCAGTGGAAGAGCGGATCGCCTCCGTTGCTGGCGTGGCGGTCACCTCTATTCAGGCCGTGTATGTCCCGGCCGATGATTTTACCGATCCGGCAGTGACGGCGCTTTCGGCGCATATGGACAGCATGATCGTGCTGTCGCGCGAACTCGCAGCCGAGGCCTTCTATCCGGCGATCGATCCGCTCACCTCGACATCCGTGCTGCTCGATCCGTTGGTGGTCGGCGAGGAACACTACCGGTTGGCCGAACGCACCCGCGAGGCGCTGGCGCAGTTCAAGAGCCTGCAGGACATCATTGCACTCCTCGGCATCGAGGAACTAGGCGTGGCCGACCGGCTGGTCGTCAAACGTGCGCGCCGGCTGAAGAGTTTTCTCAGCCAGCCTTTCGCGGTGACTGAAGCGTTCACGGGCACGCCCGGTCGCAACGTGCCACGTTCTGAGACGCTCGTCGGTTGCCGTTCCATTCTTGACGGCGAGACCGACGAGTGGGCCGAAAGCTCACTCTACATGATCGGCAACTTGGACGAGGCGCGCCAGAAGGAGAGGGCCGCCAAGCAGAGCGGGACGAAGAAGAGCGAGACGAAGGTGTCGTCACAATGAGATTGCGCATCGCGACACCGCTCGCGCTGGTCGCCGACGAAGACGGAGTGCTCGTCTTATCAGCCGAGGACGGAACCGGTCGTTTCGGTATTCAGCCGCACCATGCGGACTTCCTCACCAGCCTGTCCGTCGGCATCTTGAGCTGGGAAAGCCGTGACGCGACACGCCATTATTGCGCAGTGCGCGGTGGTGTTCTGACCGTGACTGGCGGAAAAGACATCAGTATCGCGACCCGAGAAGCGGTTCTCAGCGATGATCTTCAAACTCTCGACCAGACGATCCTTGCCGGCTTTGAAGCCGACAGCGACGCGGACCGCAAGGAACGCAACGACACCATCGGTCTGCAACTGGATGCCATACGGCAGATTGTTCAGCATCTTAGGCCGGCCGGATGAGCTTGAAGCTCGAACCCGCCGAGCTCGACCCGATGGTCACGAGAGCTCGCCTTCGCGAGACTCGCAACCGGCGCTGGTTGCGTGACGGCGACCGCTCGCCGGCGCGGCACCTCGCGCAAATCGGCGTGCTCGGCTGGATCATCGTTCTGCCGATGCTGCTCGGAATATTTGCCGGTCGCTGGCTTGATCGGTCGTTCGGCTCCGGTCTGACATGCACGGCCACCCTTCTCATGTTCGGAACAGCTCTCGGGTTCTGGTCCGCCTGGAAGTGGATGAAGAACACATGATCGCCGAGTATCGCCTTCCACTCTACTTAATAGCCGGTCTGTTGCTCGGCATCCTCTACTTCCACGGCCTGTGGTGGAATGTCCGTCTTTTTACGAGAACCGGCCAGATGCGCAACGCTCTTGCCGTGATGGTGGGCCGCATCGTCCTCCTCGGCGGCGTTCTCACTCTGGCAGGCCTGCGAGGTGCGTGGCCGCTGCTCACAACCGCGCTGGGTATCCTCCTCGCTCGATTGATTGTGGTTCAACGAGTTCGGGCAGCCATGTTATGAGATCGCCGCTCGGAAGCACCGTTCTTTTCCATATCGGTCCTGTGGCGATCAGCGAGGCGGTCGTGACCACCTGGGTCATGATTGCGGCACTGGTGGTCGGTGCCGCCCTGCTGACCCGTCGCCTTTCGCTGCTGCCGTCGAAGACACAGGCATTCCTCGAAATGATTGTCGAAACGGTCGACGGCCAGATACGCGACACGATGCAGTGCGCCCCGGGACCTTATCGCGCCTTGATCGGGACGTTGTTCGTGTTTGTCTTCGTCTCGAACTGGTCCTCATTGGTCCCGCGCGTCCAGCCGCCGACATCGGCCATCGAAACCGATGCCGCGCTCGCCGTCATCGTGTTCTTTGCCATCATTTGGTTCGGCATACACGCAGGCGGCGTCCGCGGATATCTAAAGACGTTCGCCTCGCCGAGCCTGATCATGATCCCGCTCAACATCATCGAGACTGTCACCCGCACTTTCGCGCTCTTCGTCCGTTTGTTCGGCAACGTGATGAGCGGCGTCTTTGTCGTGGGAATCGTGCTGACGCTCGCGGGCCTCCTCGTGCCAATACCGTTGATGGCGCTCGATCTGCTGACCGGCGCCGTGCAGGCCTACATCTTTGCCATCTTGGCGATGGTGTTCATCGCGGCGGCGATCCCGCCGTCGACTGCGGCGGGCACTTCGCCATCCAACAC
>CAXUIA010000019.1:5066-7128 GCA_964250835.1 uncultured Acetobacteraceae bacterium
ACAGAAAGTCCGGTCTCATGAATTGGCTCGCGCTCGTCAGCATCTTCTCGGCCGCCATGGCCGTCTCGATCGGGTCGATCGGTCCGGCACTTGGCGAAGGTCGCGCCGTCGCGTCCGCGATGGAGGCGATCGCCCGGCAGCCGGAGTCGGCAAGCTCGATTTCGCGGACGCTGTTCGTCGGGCTCGCAATGATCGAAACGATGGCGATCTACTGCCTGGTGATCGCACTTCTCCTGCTGTTCGCCGATCCACTGCTCACCGCAGCCGTGCCGAAATAGCCCGCTGCAGGAGATGCTGCGATGAAAATCGACTGGTGGACGCTCGGCTTTCAAGTCGTCAACGTCCTTGTCCTGGTCTGGCTGCTTGAACGTTTCTTCTGGCGTCCGCTCTCCACGATGATTGAGCAGCGCCGGGCCGCGACGCAGCATGACCTGGACGCCGCCACACAGAAACAAGCGCAAGCAAACGCGGCCCTTGCTGACATCGAGCATATCCGCGCCGGCTTCACCGCCGAACGCGACGCAATCCTGGCCAAGGCCAGGGAGGCGGCCGAGCAGGCGCAAGCGGCGAGCCTTGGCGACACAGAAGCGCAGATCGAGGCAATCAAAACCAAGGCTGCGGCTGTCAGCGACCAGGCTAACCACGATGTCGAAGCGGCCTGGACGGAGCGCGCGAGCCAGCTCGCCATCGACATCGCAACTCACTTGGCCGGCCGTCTCGATGGACCGGCAGTGAATGCCGCCTTCCTGGGCTGGCTGGTGAGCGCGATTGGCGCCCTGTCGGACGCCGAGCGGAATGGTGCAATGGTTGATGGCGCGCCGCTCGAGGCCTTCAGCGCCAAGCTGCTCCAACCTGCCGACCAGGCGCGTGCACGCGCTCTCATCGGTGCCGCGTTCGCCGCTCATCCGGAGATCACGTTCAAGGTCGACCCGGCGCTCATCGCTGGTTTGGAGCTGCACGGTCGGGATTTCATCGTGAGCAACTCCTGGCGCGCCGACCTCAAAAGTGTCCTTGCGAGCCTTCCCCATGCCGCTTGATGCCAGCGCAGGCGATACCGGCTCGCGAGCAGCGAGCGCAGCAGATGACTGGCTGGCGCGCGCCCGCGCGAAGCTCGGCGCCGCAGGCCTCGGTCCTCAGGCAGAGCAGATCGGCCGGGTGGAAGAGATCGGCGACGGGATCGCGCTCGTCTCCGGACTGCCCGACACCCGGCTCGACGAGCTCCTCCATTTCAGTCGTGGGCAGGTCGGCTTCGCGCAGGTGCTTGAACGCGACCGGATCGGCTGCGTGCTGCTCGACAGCGCGAACGGCGTCGAAACCGGCGACATCGTGCGCGGCACCGGCGACGTGGTACGCGTGCCGGTAGGACCCGCTCTACTTGGCCGCGTCGTCGATCCGCTCGGACGGCCACTCGATGGCAAGGGTCCGATCACCACCGGCACGCGCGAGCCGATCGAGCGTCCGGCGCCCTCCATCATCGAACGCGATCTCGTCGTTCAACCGGTGCAGACCGGATTGGTCGTGATCGACGCGCTGTTTGCGCTGGGACGCGGCCAGCGCGAACTCATCATCGGCGATCGCGCAGTCGGCAAGACCACGATCGGCATCGACGCGATCATCAACCAGAAAACCAGCGACATGATCTGCGTCTATATCGCGATCGGCCAGAAGACATCGTCCGTCAGGCGAGCGATCGACGCCATGGAGGGCGGCGGCGCGTTCGAGCGCTGCATCATCGTTGTCGCCGACCCGGCAAGCTCGCCCGGGCTGCAATGGATTGCCCCCTTCGCGGGCTTCACCATGGCCGAACACTTCCGCGACCGCGGCCAGCATGTCCTGGCAGTCATCGACGACCTCACCAAGCATGCCGCAACGCATCGCGAGATCGCGCTGCTCACGCGCCAGTCTCCGGGACGCGAGGGCTATCCGGGCGACGTGTTCTACGTGCACGCGCGGCTTCTCGAACGTTCGGCGAAACTATCGAAGGCCAAGGGCGGCGGCTCGCTGACCGCGCTGCCGATCGCCGAAACCGACGCACGCAACCTCCCCGCCTACATCCCCACCA
>CAXUIA010000019.1:7138-11795 GCA_964250835.1 uncultured Acetobacteraceae bacterium
GCTGTTTACAGAGGGGAAGAAGCCGGCGGTCGATGTCGGCATCAGCGTCAGCCGCGTCGGTGGTGCGACGCAAGCGCCCGCCCTGCGCGCGGCCGCCAAGACGCTGCGCCTCGATTACGCCCAGTTCCTGGAGCTGGAGTCGTTTACCCGCTTCGGCGGCAAGCCGGACGCGCGCGTCCAGGACCAGCTGACGCGTGGGGCGCGCATCCGCGCAATCCTCGACCAGCCGCAACACGCGTCGCTGCAGCTCTCTGAGGAGGTGGCCCTCGTCATGGCGGTGCAGGCTGGCCTCTTAGATCAGCTGCCGCTCGCCGCGATCGTGGATTTTCGACGCGGACTGCGCGACGCCATCTCAAGCGGTGCCGCGGAAGCCGTTCAGATGATCGAGAAAACCGGCACGCTCGACGACCAACGCAAGAAGACGTTGGCTGAGGTGCTTCAGCGCTATGCCGAGGTCGTTAGTCACACGAGCACTGGGGCTCTGCCCCAAGCTCCGCGAAGGGTCGAGACCCTTTGATCCCGTCCATGTGCCAGGTTCAGGAAGCGCCGCCTCCTGATGGGGTTTGGGGCAAAGCCCCGACATGACCGAACGGCTCGCGGAAATTGGTGCGCGCATCGGCGGTGTCCGCCAACTCGGAACGGTCGTGGGTGCCATGCGTGGCATCGCCGCAGCGCGCGTCCAGCAATCCCGCAATCAATTGGCGGCGGTCGAGCCCTACCAGGTCACGATCGCCACCGCGATCGGCCGAGCGTTGGCGTTGATCACCTCGGACCGGCCTCGCGCCGGGCGCGCGGTGAGACCCGCGCTGGTGCTGTTCTGCGCCGAACAGGGGTTTGCGGGCGCTTTCACCGAGCGTGTTCTCGATGCAGCCGGTGCCGAACTCACCGGTTCCGAACTCTTTCTGGTCGGGACTCGTGGCATCAGCGTCGCGGCGGAGAGAGATGTCGCGCCCGGCTGGACCGGCGGTATGCCGTCGCGCTCGGCAGGCATCCCGAGGCTGGCCGATCACATCGTCCGCGCGCTCTACGCCCGCATTGCAGTCGGAAAGATCGACCGCCTCGACGTGATCTTCAGCCGACGGACCGCGAGCCAGGCGACGCGGGTGGAACGCCGCCATCTGTTTCCATTCGACCTCACTGTATTCCCCTGCCCTTCAGACCGCGATGCGCCATTGCTGAGCCTGACGCCCGACGCGCTGCTCGACGAACTCACGGCCGACTACATGCACGCCGAGCTTTGCGAGGCGGCGCTGCACGCCTTCGCCGCCGAGAACGAGGCGCGGATGGAGGCGATGGCAGCCGCAAGCAAGCAGGTCGATCGCACATTGTCCTCCCTGCAAGCCCAGCAGCGGCTCGTCCGCCAGGAAGAAATCACGGCGGAGGTCATAGAGCTCTCTGCCGGTGAAGCGGCGAGCCGTTTCAGCGCTTCCAGAACCGCGTGACCAGAGGGTGCTGCGAGACATGATCATCGTGGGCGACATCGGTGCGACAACCACACGGCTGGCGCTCGTATCGGCGCAGACCGGACCGCGAGCAATGGAAAGCGAGCAGGAGTTTCGCAGCGCCGATTATGGCGGATTGCAGCCGATCATCGAGGCGTTTCTCGCCGCAACGGGGAGCAAGCCAACGTCGGCCTGCTTTGACGTCGCGGGGCCGGTTATTGCCGGGCGCGCTCACCTGACCAACCTACCCTGGGATCTCGAAGAGACCGACTTGCAACGTGCACTCAAGCTCGAGCGCGTCATACTGCTGAACGATTTGGCGGCGATCTCGCACGCAGTGCCGCATCTGCTGTCCGGTGAGCTCTCGACGATCAACACGGGCCTGGCAGTGGCGCGTTCACCGATCGCGGTGCTGGCGCCCGGCACCGGTCTGGGCGAAGGATTCCTGATCTGGACAGGCACGGATTACCTGGCCTGTCCGTCGGAAGGGGGACACGCGGATTTCGCACCGACAAATCAGGTGCAAGCGGGGCTTTGGGCCTTCGTCACCGATCGGTTTCGCCATGCCGCCTACGAGCGCGTCTGCGCGGGTTCCGGCTTGCCGAACGTCTACGATTACGTGCGTTCCCGCGACCCGTCGTCGGAGAGCGAAGCGTTTCATGCCAAATTGACTTCCGTGCGCGATCGCACACCGGTGATTGTCGACGCCGCCTTGCACGATGCCGACAACAATCCGCTCGCCGCCGAGACGCTACGCATCGTCGTCGACGTCTGGGGCGCCGAGGCCGGCAATCTCGTTCTGAAAGTGTTGGCCACCGGTGGACTTTATCTCGCCGGCGGCTTGCCGCCACGGCTGGTGCCGCAGCTACAGGATGGCGCTTTCATGCGCGCCTTCACAGCAAAAGGTCGGTTCGCCACCCTTCTCGGGTCCATACCGGTGCACGCCATCATGATCAATGCCGCTCTTCTTGGAGCGGCATTTTACGGCCTCGCGCAGGCGTCGAGAGAACCGGGTTCGGGCGGAGTGACCGACGTCCACAGCAAGGTTTTCAACTGACTTAAAGATCACGGCGATGAGCCAAGAACATTCGCAGACAAACCTGCGTAGTTCCCGATCCTGTCACTGCCGGACAACAGCAAGTAGCGTTGGTGCTCCACCCTACCCGGGCCGGCCTCGCCGCCGGAACGACAGTTCATCGGCGCAAGCAATCGTCGAGCAGATGAGGATGACGCCGTATGGATACGCCGACACTGAAGCTTGGTGTTCTGAGCCCGACGAGCCCGTCTGCCGTCGTCAATCGGTCGATTGACGCGGACGAGTTGCGACGCATGCACGCCTACTGGCGCGCCGCGAACTACTTATCCGTGGGTCAGATCTACCTCTACGACAATCCCCTTCTGCGCGAGCCGCTCAAGCTCGCGCACGTCAAACCTCTGGTCGTCGGACATTGGGGTATGACGCCCGGTCAGAACTTCATCTACGTCCACCTGAACCGCGTCATCAAGAAGTTCGACCTCGACATGTTCTACGTCGCCGGCCCCGGACATGGCGGCCCGGCGTTGGTCGCCAACACCTATCTCGAAGGGAGCTGGAGCGACATCTATCCGGACGTCACGCAAGACGAAGCCGGGATCAAGAAGTTGTTCACCCAGTTCTCGTTTCCAGGCGGGATCTCCAGCCATGTCGCGCCCACCACGCCAGGTTCGATCCACGAGGGCGGCGAGCTCGGCTATTCCCTCAGCCACGCCTTCGGCGCGGTCTTCGACAATCCCGGCTTGATCGTCGCCTGCGTCATCGGCGACGGCGAGGCCGAGACAGGTCCGCTGGCAACCGCGTGGCATTCGAATAAGCTGCTCAGCCCGGTGTCGGACGGCGCGGTGCTGCCGATCCTGCACCTCAACGGGTTCAAGATCAGCAATCCAACGATCCTCTCCCGTATCGAGCACGACGAGCTCGACCATTTCATCCGCGGCGGCGGCTGGACGCCCTATTTCGTCGAGGGCGACGATCCGGAAACGATGCACCGTCTGATGGCGGAAACAGTCGAGCGCGCCGTGCAGGACATCAAGTGGATCCAGCAGAACGCTCGGTCCTCAAACGATTCCACCCGTCCGCGCTGGCCAATGATCGTTCTTCGATCTCCAAAAGGTTGGACCGGTCCACAATGGATCGACGGCCTTCAGATCGAGGGAACTTTCCGCGCCCACCAGGTGCCGATCATCGTCGACACGGCGCACCCGGAACATGTGTCCGATCTCGAGCGATGGATGCAAAGCTATCACGCCGAGGAGCTGTTCGACGAGAACGGCCGGCTGATCCCCGAACTGGCCGAGCTGGCGCCGACAGGCAGTCGCCGGATGGGATCCAATCCTCACACCAACGGCGGCGCACTGCTGCTCGATCTCCACATGCCTGACTTTCGAGCTCATGCCGTCAACGTACCCTCCCCGGGCGCCGTCAGCGTGGGTGACACCATGGTGCTCGGTCAGTTCCTGCGCGACGTTGCCGCCTCCAACCAGCAACCTCGCAACTTCCGGATCTTCGGCCCGGATGAAACGCTCTCCAACCTTCTCGGCTCGGTTTTCGAAGTGACAAAACGGCAGTGGGACGCGCGCGAAGTGCCTGCCGACGAGTTTCTCTCGCCCGAAGGCGGCGTGCTCGACTCCATGCTGAGCGAGCACCAGTGTCAGGGCTGGCTGGAAGGCTACCTCCTGACCGGTCGGCACGGATTGTTCAACAGCTACGAGGCTTTCATACGCATCGTCGACTCGATGTTCAGCCAGCATGCCAAGTGGCTGAAGGTCACGTCCGAACTGCCGTGGCGGAGAAAAATCGCTTCGCTGAACTACCTGCTCGCCTCGCACGTCTGGCAGCAGGACCACAACGGTTTTACTCATCAGGACCCAGGTTTCCTCGATCACGTCATCAACAAAAAGGCCAGCATTTCGCGTGTCTACCTGCCGCCTGATGCGAACTGTCTTCTTTCGGTGTTCGACCACTGCCTGCGCAGTCGGCACTACGTCAACGTGGTCGTTGCCGGAAAGCACGCCCTGCCGCAATGGCTGACGATGGAGCAGGCGATCATCCACTGTACCGAAGGTCTCGGCATCTGGCAGTGGGCGAGCAACGATCAGAACAGTGAACCCGACGTCGTGATGGCCTGCTGTGGTGACACGCCCACGCTGGAAGTCCTCGCCGCCGTGTCGATCTTGCG
>CAXUIA010000019.1:11805-20625 GCA_964250835.1 uncultured Acetobacteraceae bacterium
CCGGAACTGAAAATCCGCGTGGTAAACGTCGTTGATCTGATGCGGCTGGAGTCAGCCAGCGAGCATCCGCACGGCTTGAGCGACGCCGACTACGACGCGCATTTTACGACTGACAAGCACGTCATCTTCGCTTTTCACGGCTATCCGTGGCTGATCCACCGGCTCACGTACCGCAGAACAAACCGCAACCTGCATGTGCGCGGCTACAAGGAAGAAGGTACGATCACGACGGCATTCGACATGCGGGTTCAAAACGATCTCGACCGCTTCCACTCGGTGCAGGATGTCGTCGACCGGGTGCCGCATCTCGGGACGAAGGGCGATTATCTGAAGCAGCACATGCGAGACAAACTCATCGAGCACAAACACTACATCGACAAGCACGGTGAGGACCTCCCCGAGATCAGAGACTGGAAATGGAGTGCCACCCTGTGAAATGGGGCGCGATCGAGGACACCGCCCGCGCACTGGTCGCGACCGGCCGCGGCTTGCTTGCAATGGACGAGAGCAACCCGACCTGCAATCGGCGTTTTATGTCCGTGGGCATACCGCAGACCGTGGAAGCGCGACGCTCGTATCGCGAGTTGCTGGTTGCGACGCCGGATCTGGGCACTTGGATCAGCGGAGCCATCCTGTACGACGAGACGATCCGGCAAAGCGACGCCCACGGCGTGCGGTTCGTCGATCGCCTGGTAGGGGCGGGCATCATCCCCGGGATCAAGGTCGACATCGGCGCCAAGGACTTGGCACTCCACGCCGGAGAAACAGTCACCGAGGGCCTTGACGGATTGCGTGAGCGTCTCGCCGAGTATGCCGGCATGGGTGCGTGCTTCGCCAAGTGGCGGGCAGTCATCAGCCTTGGCGATGCCGCGCCGAGCCGTGCCAGCATAGCCGCCAACGCGCAGGCCCTCGCCCGTTACGCGGCGCTGTGTCAGGAGGCCGGTCTGGTGCCTGTCGTGGAGCCGGAGGTGCTGATGGCGGGTGCGCACGGGATGGAGGCGTGCCGTGCGGCGACAAAGAGCGTGTTGCTGGCAGTCTTCGAGGAGCTCCACATTCAAGGCGTCCGGCTGGAGGCGATGGTTCTCAAGCCGAATATGGTACTGCCGGGTCTCCAGTGTCCCGAGCAGGGCACCATCGAGGACGCGGCGAACGCGACTGTACGATGCCTGTCGCAAACCGTTCCGGCGGCTGTCGCCGGGATCGCCTTCCTGTCGGGCGGCCAATCCGCCGAACTCGCGACCGCCCGGCTGAATGCGATTAATCAAGGCAAGCGGCGGGCTCCTTGGCCGCTGCTATTCTCATTCGCGCGCGCGATCCAGCAACCGGCGCTGGGAATCTGGCGCGGGCGGGACACCAACATGCTCGCGGCACAGCAAGCCATCATCCAGCGCGCCAAATGCAATCACGCCGCACTCCGAGGCGAATACGACGTCAGCATGGAGGACAGAAATGTTCTTCGCCGTGCGTCATGAGTGGCGGTCCAATCAAAGCCGCGCCGGCGCTCGGGCATCTTTACCTTGTGCGACACGGAGAGACCGCGTGGTCGTTATCCGGGCAACATACCGGTCGAATTGACATCGCGCTCACCGAGCGGGGGGAAGACGAGGCACGTGCGCTTCGCGCGCTGGCGCCGGCGATGGTGGCAATCCAGTTCGAGCACGTCTTGACCAGCCCGGCCCAGCGCGCGAAGCGCACGTGCGAACTGTCCGGTCTCGGAGCCTTCGGGAAGGCCGATCCGGACTTGGCGGAGTGGGACTACGGATTGTACGAGGGCAGGTGCTCCTCCTCCATCCGCGTAGAACGACCAGGCTGGACCTTATGCCGCGACGGCTGTCCCGACGGCGAGAGTGCAGCAGATGTATCCGCCCGAGCGGATCGGCTGATCGCACGCCTACGGGCGCTCAGCGGGAATGTCGCACTCTTTTCACACGGTCAGTTTGGATCCAGCCTTGCAGCACGCTGGATCGGCCTCGCGATCATCGAGTCGCAGCATCTCATGCTCGGAACCGGGTCAATCGGCATCCTTGGCTACAACCCGGCGCATCCTGAGGTGAGTGTTCTCGCACGATGGAATCTCAACCCTGGATCAGGTCGCTTCAACGCATAACCAGCCGCGCAGACTGGTTCTCACGGCACTGCTCTAGATTTCTGTCACCGTGTCTGCACATTTTGCGAAGCCGCAGCAGGAACTGGATGCTGGTGTGCTGGGAAAATAAGCGTCGTCAGCGCCATCCAGATCAGTAGGCCAGAGAACAGAAAGATTGTTCTCAGCCACTCGGGTGCAATCCCGGCTTTCAGCGACGAACTGGAACTGGAAGCAACCCCGTCGGATTGACCAGGCAACAGCACAATAAGTCGCGACGCGGTCGAGCGAGCATCCTCAAGAGCTTGGGGCGTGAGCGGCATGCGACGCATGCTTGCGGCCAGCAGATCAACGGCTTGGACCTTCGACGTCCGGGCCCACTGCGCCGCCAGCGTCCACGGATCTTCGCCAAGGCGCGCCAACATGGAAAGGATCGTCAGACTGGAGCCGTTACACTCGGGGCCGACTTCTGCGTACAGGAAGGCGTTCAGCTTTGAATTCTTGATGGCGTTGATGTCGACGTCAGGGTTACCAGCCATAGCCGGGCCAGCCATAGCCGGGCCAGCCATAGTGGCGATGAAGCTCTTGCTCGCAGATCTGGTCAACCGCGTCGCTGGGCGTCCAGACCGGACTAGTCCTGACCTGATCCCGCGTCACATCCAACCTGACCTCGTGATCCAGCCAACAGATGTCGGTGATCGCGTAGGGTGAAAGCAGCACCTGCTTACCAGGCCACCAATTTCTCGTGTCGATGATCAGGTAGCGGATACCCCAGTTCACACCATCGACAAGCATGTTGTCGATGTGACCGATGCCTCCATCGGTCGCTCGCACGTGATAGCCGGTGACGGCTAGGATGCTGCGGAGATGCGGGTCACCCTCGTCGAGGTGAGACTGCAGAGCTGCCTCGCCACGAACCATCGTCTCGTTCGACGCCGGCATCATCGGTGGAACCCCGAGGCCGCCTACCATCAGAGCGTTGTCCCATCTCGGATCCCAGCCGTAATACATGTAGAGATCATTCTCATACTGCCGCGACACTGGCTGATCGCTGCGTATACTGGGGCTCGCTTCCACTTGGGCCTTTGTGGCCGAGGCGAACGATGCGCTCGTCGGGATCCGCCTCCTTGATTGCCGAAGGGTGCAAAAGGACCTTGTGACCACTGAGCCACGACCCGGTGTCGACGACGAGCCATCGTATTTTCCAGGTCCTGTCATCGAACAGGAAATCATCGACCTTGCCGAGAGAACCGTCAGTCAGCTCCAGCCTGCATCCCTTAAGTGCCGACGTGATGTGCAGCATGGCTGATCCTCTCGCCGACTTCGAAAGCAGCCAGCACTTCGAAGTTAATGGTGTGGGCAAACCGTCGACGCGAGGGGTGGAAACTACTCAGAGCTTGATTGTCTCGGAGAAAACAACCGCTCTAGGTGTTATCCGACTCTGTCTACGTCCCAAAGGTGCGGTCAGTGTCATTAACCTTACGACCGGACGCGTCTCGGCGGCTTTGACGCGGCTCAAAAAAGGAAGCGTAATGCCATTCCAGGCCAACATCATCCTACCACTCTTTGCGACGGGCTTCGTTGTCTTGGTGGCTCTCTTCTTGGCCAGCGCAACGTTCAAAGTTCTCCGCGAGTATGAGCGCGCGGTCGTTTTCACCTTGGGCAGGTTCCAGAAGGTGAAAGGACCGGGGCTGGTGATACTGATCCCCTTCATCCAAGAGATGGTCAGGGTTGATCTCCGTATCCAGGTGATCGAAATCCCGAGCCAGGATGTAATCTCGCACGACAACGTCTCGATGAAAGTAGATGCCGTTCTCTACTTCAACGTGGTCAATCCGGAGCGGGCGATCATCCAAGTGCAAAACTTCCCGCCGGCGACGAACATGTTGGCACAAACGACCCTCCGCGCCGTCCTGGGGCAGCACGAGCTCGATGAGATGCTCTCCGAACGAAAGAAGCTGAGCACTGACGTGCAGAGCATCCTCGACAGTCAGACCGAGGCTTGGGGGATCAAGGTCAGCAACGTGGAGATCAGAACCGTCGAGCTCACCGACAATATGGTACGAGCAATTGCGAAGCAGGCCGAAGCCGAACGTGATCGGCGTGCCAAAATCATCCATGCAGAAGCAGAATTTCAGGCCTCGCAGACATTGGTCAATGCCGCCAAAATCTTGTCAAGCATCCCAGCCGCTATGCAGTTGCGCTACCTTCAGACGCTGACCGAAATCGGAGCAGAGCAGAACTCCACGATCGTTTTTCCAATGCCAATCGACATCATAAAGCCCTTTCTCGAAATCCTTGACAAGGCAAGCAAGCCAACGAGTGTGAATGGGTTCTATCCGCCGGTACCGGACCGCGAAGTCCCGCTTGTCTCCTAAGGATGAACGCCACCGTTCGCCGCGACGCCGGCGCGCTTGCCATCCCCGCCGGCCCGCTGAGCGCCTGCATCTTTGACGTCGATGGTGTGTTGCTAGCCTCGCCACATGAGCGTGCCTGGCGCGAAGCGCTCGAGGGCTTTGCCAATCCCGCCTTGTTCACCACCGAGATCTATCAGGCCTTCGTGGCCGGCAAGCCACGCCTCGACGGTGCGCTCGCCGCTCTTCAAGCGCTGGGTGTCAAGGATGCACCTGGCCGTGCCGTCGTCTATGCAGCGCACAAGCAATGCTGCCTGGAGACGCTGATTGCGGCCGGCAGCGTCGCGGCCTTTCCAGATGCCCTCCGGTTCGTCGAGTCCGTCATTTCCCTGGGCTGGCCTATCGCTGCCGCCTCGTCGTCAAAGAATGCAAATGCCATGATGAAGCAGATCAGACTGCCTTCCGGGGTCAGTCTCATTGACGCTTTGAAAGCGAATGTTTGTGGTCGGGACCTGCACCACGGGAAGCCTGACCCCGAGATCTTTCTGCTCGCGGCAGCTGAACTCAAGCTAGAACCAAATCACTGCCTGGTCGTCGAGGACGCGGCAGCTGGTGTTAAAGCAGCACTCGCCGGCGGCATGTCGGCTCTCGGTGTGGCGCGTCTCGGCGACGCTGGCCTGCTTGAAGCGGCGCACGCAGATTTGGTGGTCCCCAGCCTTGATGACGTCGACGTTGAACAGCTCGCAAACGGCCGGCTGACCCGGCGTCTGACATGATGGAGACCATGGATACGGCTCTGCAACCAACAGCAGACCTCGGTTGGATCCTCGATGAAATCGGCTACGATCCGGTCCGCGAAAGCAGCCGCGAATCCCGCTTCGCCATCAGCAATGGCTTCCTTGGCGTCAGAGGCGGTCGAGCGATTAATCGAGGACGCTGCACGACGGTGCCGCCGCGCACTTTCGTGGCGGGATTGTTCGACATACCCGGAACCGACCAGCCGATCCCACAACTGGTCTCGGGCGCCGACTGGTTGCTCATTTCTCTCGCTTCGCCGGACGGGCCGCTCATCCACGGGCTAGAAGTCCAGACTACGGACCGTCAAACGATAGATTTTCGACGCGGCCTCCTACTCAATGATTCCCGACGGCAAGCTGATGGGCAGGATTTACGGGTCAGAATGCTGCGCCTGGTGTCGTTAAGCGATCGCGCGATCGGCTTGCAGCTGATCGAGGCGGCGTTCACGACGGGTGAGCTCCGCATAACTCTTGAGGCGTCCTTCGATGGAATGAATAATGGTCTCGTTCTCGAGCGCACCGAACACGACGTTGCGGTCTGGCAAACGCGCTCGTCCGCAAAGCGGCTCGCGATGGCGAGCCGAGCATCGCTGTGGATTGATGGCAACGAGCTTGCCCCGACCCTGATCCGCGACTTGACGTGGTCCTGGACATGGCGGTCCCGGCCAGGACAGATCATGCGTTTTGCTCGCCACGTCGCGGTCGTCCGAACCCAAGCGGACGTTGATCCTTGCCCGATTGCCCGGGAAAGGCTCGCGGCTTCACGGGCAATCGGCTGGCGCGGCGTTCTGGCAGCACACACTCTCGCGTGGTCCGATCGCTGCCGGTGCAGCGACGTCGAAGTCGACGGCGACCACCCGGCGCAAAAAGCGCTGCGCTTCGCACTCTACCATCTGAACAGTGCAGCCGACCCCACGAACGACCACGTTTCAATCGGCGCACGAGCACTGACCGGCGGGGACTATCATGGACATGTGTTCTGGGGCACCGAGATCTTCCTGCTGCCGTTCTACACTCTGACGTGGCCGGCGGCAGCCCGTGCTCTGCTCACCTACCGGTTCCATACTCTTGATTGTGCTCGGGCGAAGGCCGCTCGGCTTGGTTGGCGTGGCGCCCTCTACGCGTGGGAGTCCGCAGATACCGGCGCTGAAACCACGCCTGAAGCGGCGATCGGTCCGGACAGACAGGTTCTAAAGATCCTCTGCGGAACACAAGAACAGCATATCAGCGCCGACATCGCCTACGCGATACGGCAGTACTGGCTTGCAACGCACGACGAAGCTTTCATGCTCGAAGCGGGCGCGGAAATCCTCCTCGAGACCGGCCGCTTCTGGGCAAGCCGCGCGCACCGTGAAGCCGACGGACGGTTTCACATACGCGGCGTGATCGGCCCCGATGAGTACCACGAGCACATCGACGACAACGCCTACACCAACGTCATGGCGCGCTGGAACATCCATCGCGCGCTCGATGTCGTCAGTCTGCTGCGCTCGAAGTGGCCGGAGACTTGGGCCCAGTTGTCATCACGGCTAGCCGTCACTGAACATGAACGCGGGGACTGGTCGACCGTCGCCAACAGCTTGGTGACCGGCTTTGACGTTAAGTCTGGCATTTACGAGCAGTTCGCCGGCTACTTTGATCTCGAGCACGTCGACTTGACGGATTATGCTGGCCGCTCGGTTCCGATTGACGTGGTGCTTGGCAGGGACCGGACCGCCAAATCGCAGGTGATTAAGCAGGCGGATGTCGTCGCCCTGCTCGCACTGCTTCCGGCGGAGTTTGCTGGCAGCAGCGGCGCGGACAACTTCCACTTCTATGAACCGCTCTGCAGCCACGGAAGCTCACTGAGTCCCGCCATGCACGGGATCGTCGCCGCCCGGCTAGGAGAACCTGACCTTGCACTGCGTTACTTTGCGCAGACCGCGTCGATCGACCTCGCCGACAATCATGTCGCAATTGACGGTGGCGTGCACATCGCCGCCCTGGGCGGGATCTGGCTGATGACGATATTCGGCTTCGCAGGCTTATCGCTGCGCGAGGATGGCCTGGCGCTCAATCCTAAGTTGCCGACTGCTTGGCGCAGCCTCGCGTTCCCGATCCAGTGGCGTGAACGAAACCTCAAGATCAGCATTGGGCGAGCATCGCAGACGATCGAGGCCACCCTGGAGCAAGGCGAGCCCCTGACAATCGAAGTCAACGGCGTTCCTCACACTCTGAGCCGAGATCAACCTTTGCGGATCAGCACAGCATGAAAACGGAGACGTTGAGCACCAAGATAAAAGCGAGACGTCCTAACCTGGTCTTGCCGCTAGATGGCTTTTCAGTCGAGGAGCTAGACGGCGCGTTCGGAACCATCAGTGACTTTCTCTTCGAGGACGTCACCTGGCATGTTCGCTGGGCGGTTGTGGCGACCGGTGGCTGGCTGACCGGACGCAAGCATTTGGTGCACCCATCGGCAATCGTGCGGGTTGATCAAGAACGCCATGCGTTGCTCGTCCGGTTGTCAAAGGCTGAGGTCAGGAACAGCCCTGACATCCTGCTCGATGAGCCCGTGTCACGAGCGATTGAGTATGGCCAGCAGCATAGTCCCGGATGGGACCCTGCGTGGGGCAACCCGCGGTATGTTGCCGGTTTCTGGGGCGGCATAGGAGTGCGAGTCCCGCACTCACGATCGAACGAAGAAAAGGCCATGTCCAAGCTCCTTCATAGTAACGATATCAAACGCAAAGGTGATCCTCATCTACGCAGCGCTTCCGCCATCATCGGATGTCGTGTTCGCGCGACCGATGGTTTGATCGGTCATGTTGCGGGCATTATCTTGGATCAGTCAGAGTGGGTCGTCCGCATGGTCGTCGTCGAGACGAACAGATGGTGGCCCGGCAAGCGCTTGACGGTGCCGGTCTCCGCCGTCAGCGACATCAGCTGGCCTCATCAGGAAGTCAGGCTCAAGATGCCCAGCCACGAGATATAGGTATTTTCCGATCCTGTCTCACACCCGTGTTTTGGCTAAAGATAATCAGCAGACCCGATAAAGATCGTACTGCAATGGAGGCCAAGATGTCGCACGATAGCCAATTACAGGAAGCCGTTCTAGCCGCGCTAAAATGGGAGCCCAGCGTCACCGCAGCCCATGTCGGCGTGACCGCCAGTGCCGGGGTCATTACTCTGACCGGGCATGTCGATAACTATGCCAGCAAACATGCCGCCGAGATCGCCGCTTCCAGGGTCAAGGGTGTCAAGGCGGTCGCCGATGAGCTGGAGATCCGGCTTCCATTCGCTGTCACTCGCAGCGACGACCAGATTGCGTCAGCCGCCGTCGACCGTATGTCGTGGGACGTCACCGTTCCACGCGACACTGTCAAGATCAGAGTCGAAAAAGGCTGGGTGACACTGAGTGGTGAAGTCAATTGGCACTACCAGAGGGAGAATGCCGTCAGAAACATCCGCCCGCTTTTCGGCGTCATCGGGATCTCCGACCAGATCTCGATCAAACCGCGTGTGAACGTCACCGACATCAGCGACGGCATTATGGAAGCGCTGCACAGGTCGTGGTTCGATCCAAAGACGATCAAGGTAACCGCAGAGG
>CAXUIA010000020.1:0-4983 GCA_964250835.1 uncultured Acetobacteraceae bacterium
GCTCGGCCTTGCCGGTCAGCGCCGGATCAAGGGTGGCGATCGAGCGCCCGTCACGAAAGACGCTGATGCAATCCGAGATCTCCAGAACCTCTTCCAGGCGGTGCGAGATGTAGAGGATCGAGCCGCCGCGGGCTCGGAAGTCGGCCATGAAACGCTTCAGCTTCGTGGTCTCGCGACTGGTCAGCGCCGCGGTGGGTTCGTCGAAGATGAGGATTTCGACATCGCCGGCGAGGGCGCGCGCGATCTGCACGAGCTGCTGCTGCGCCTTGGCAAGACGATCCACCCGCTCGCCGGGATCGATGGCGTCGTCGATCGCGTGCAGGCAGGCAGCCGCCCGGCCGCGTGTGGAGTTCCAGTCGATGATGCCCGCCCGGGCCGCGTGGGCGCCGAGGGCGATGTTTTCCGCGACCGTCAGCTTAGGCACCAGGCTGATCTCCTGGGGCGCGATGCCGATGCCGCTCGCTCTCGCCTCCACCGGGCTCGCGAAGGTGATCCGCCTGCCGTTTCGATACAGTGCGCCGCCCGAGGGTTGCAGGCGACCGCACAGGATGTTCATCAGCGTCGACTTGCCGGCCCCATTCTCACCGACGACGGCATGGATCTGCCCGGCCCTGATCCCGATTGACACGTCGACGAGAGCTCTTACCGCCCCGAATGCCTTGCTGATCGACCGGGCCGCGAAGATCTCCTCCTCGCTCATCGGCCCGACACTCTACGAACCCACGTTGGACTTGGTGATAAGGCGTGAACCCGTTTCGTGGTCCATTGGGATCGTGTGGCCCTCGTTGCGGGCGACGGCGTACTGGACCGCCCAATAACCCTGCTCCCACTGGCGTTGCGCCTTCACACCCGTGATGACGCCGTCGCGGATGAACTGCAGCGTCTCGGGCAGGTCGTCGAGCCCGACGATCTTCACCTTGCCGGCCTTGCCGGCGTTCTTCACCGCTCGAGCGGCACCGATCGGGTTGGACGCGTCGCAGCCAAAGACACCGACGAGGTCGGGGTGAGCCTGCAGGGCGTTCTCCGTCAGCGTGACCGCTCGATCAAGGTCGTCATTGTCCGGCTGCTCGAAGACGACGTGGACGTTCGGATACTGAGCGATCGCTTTCTTGAAGCCCTGGACCCGGCGGACGTGATCCTGCGCGGTGAGGCTGCCCGAAAGGATGCCGACATTGCCCCTCTCCCCGATCTGCTGGGCGAGAAAGACGCCGAGATCGTAACCGTCGCCGTAGGAATCCCGTTGCCCGATGAACGGATAATCGCTCGAGCAGTATGAGTTGAACGTCAGGACGTTGATGCCCGCCTTGCGCGCCTCCCCAAGCACCTGGAGGTTCGTCGCCGGATCGAGGCAGGAGACCACGAGCCCATCCGGATGACGGCTCACGTCGTTCTCGATCCGCTGGTTCTGGTCGGTCACGTCCGCCTGCGGCGGCTGATCCCAGATGACGTTGACGTCGATGCCCTGCCTCTTGAGTTCCTGAGCGGCCGCGTAGGAACCCTGTTTGACGACCTCGTACCAGGGATGAATGACCTTCGGCACGAAGATGATCGTCTGCTTCGAGACGGGGTGTACGAGCGACGACTGATCGGCGCGGCCGACGGTCCATAGGCCGGTCGCCGCCAGCATTGCGGTTGTGCAGAGCGCAAGACGCCTGGTGGTCATCTTTTCCTCCAACGAGGGATCAATCCCTTCTTCGTAAGGCCAACGATCCGATGAAACTCGCTTTGTGTCAACACATTCGGTTTCTTTGAAAGTCATATGTCCAGACATATGCGTCGCGATGCCGGCGTTGTTCATCAGAGCCGCTGGGTAACGCTCAACAAACCGGGATGCGGCCTAGACATAAGTATCGTCTTTGGATCATATGTCCTTTGGAGAGAGGAGTTATCGTGAAGGCAGCCATCCTCAACGCGCCGCACGATCTGGCCTTCGGCGACGTGCCGGATCCGCAGCCCGAGCAAGGCGATCTCGTCGTGAAAGTCCGCGCCGCGACGATCTGCGGCACCGACATCCGGATCTATCGGGGAAGAAAGATCGCCGGCATCCGCTTTCCGGCCGTCATCGGGCACGAGTTCGCCGGCGAAATCGCCCGGGCGGACGGCGCCGGCCTGTTTGCCGTCGGCCAGCGGGTCTGCGTCTGTCCAGCCATTCCTTGCGGACGATGCCATGCCTGCAAGACCGACGCCGAGAACCTGTGCGAAAACCTGCAGGCCATCGGCTACGAGCTCGATGGCGCGTTTGCCGAATACATCCGCATCCCGGCCGCTGCCTTGGCGGCCGGCAACGTGCACCTCATTCCCGAGCGCCTCAGCTTCGAGGAGGCGTCTCTGGCAGAGCCGCTCGCCTGCGTGCTGAACGGACAGCAGAGAGTTTCACTGGCCGCCGGCGACACGGTGGCGGTGCTCGGATCCGGACCGATCGGTCTCCTCCACGTCAAGCTGGCGCGGCTGTCCGGCGCGAGACTGGTCATGGTCAGCGAGCCGAACGAAAAACGCCGGCAGGCCGCGCTCGAGATGGGAGCCGATCTGGTGATCGATCCGGTGCACGAGGATCTTCAGTCGGTCGTGCGCGCGCAGACGGGCGGCCAGGGCGCGGACGTGGTGATCGTCGCCATCGGCGTGCCCGCGCTTGCCAACGTCGCACTCTCGCTGGCGCGACGACGCGGCCGGGTGAGTCTGTTCGCTGGCTTCTCGGCCGGCGAGATCGCGCCGCTGGACGTCAACGCGATCCACTACAATGAATTGATCGTGACGGGCGCCTTCGGGCTCACCCGCACGACGTTCGAGACCTCGCTCGACCTGCTGGCGCGCGGACGCGTCGACGTGCGGTCGCTGATCACGCGACGTTTCGCGCTCTCCGAAATCGGCGACGCGATCGCGTGCGCGGAAGGCGGCGAGGCGGTCAAGGTCGCGATCATGCAGGACGGCCGTCCGGTGAGCCTCTCGCCTAGATGACCGGGCGGTCGAACACGGCGGCATCCGGCTACTCCGTCCTGATCGTCGGCGGCGGGATCAATGGCGCCGGCACGTTCCGCGATCTCTGCCTGCAAGGGGTGGACTGCCTGCTGGTCGACGCCGGAGATTTCTGCGCCGGCACGAGTGCCGCGCCGTCGCGGCTGATACACGGCGGGATCAAGTATCTGGAAGTGGGCGAGTTCAAGCTCGTCCGTCAGTCGACGAAGGAGCGCAATCTGCTGCTGCGCAACGCACCGCACTATGTGCGTCCGATCAGGACCGTTCTGCCGATGCGCTCGATATCGGGAGGCCTGGTCGCCTCCGGCCTGCGCTTCATCGGTCGAAACGCCAAGCTGGTGGATCGTGGCGCGTTGATCGTCAAGCTCGGCTTGGCGATGTTCGACTTCTACGGTCGGCGGCACCGGGTCCTGCCGCGCCATCGAATGATGTTCGGCGCAGGCGTGCGCGAGGCGTTTCCGGACATGAGCCCGGACATCGTGGCGATCGCCACCTATCACGACGCCAAGGTGACGATGGCGGAGCGGCTTGGGCTCGAGCTCGTCCTGGACGGTCTGCGCGCCAATCCGGAAAGCAGCGCCCTCAATCACGTGGAGCTGCAGAGCTCGCAAGCCGGCCGCTTCACCTTGCGCGATCGGGTTGACGGAACGGTCCGCGACGTGTCCGCGACGATCGTGATCAATGCGGGCGGCGCGCAGATCGACACCATCAACGCGCGGCTTGGTCTCGACACGTCCCATATTGGCGGCCAGAAGGGTTCGCACCTGATCGTCGCCAACGAACGCCTGCGCAAAGCGATCGGCGACAACCTCATCTATTTCGGCACCGCCGACGGGCGGATCGGCCTGGCTTATCCCTTCATGGGACATGTTCTGGTCGGTTCGACCGACATTCCGGTCGCCAACTCGGATGAACCCGTCTGCGAGCAGAGCGAGCGCCGCTACATGCTCGACGTGCTCGCCGAGATCTTTCCCGACATCGGCGTCACCGATGAGGAGGTCGTCTATACCTATGCCGGGGTTCGGCCGTTGCCGCGCAGCGAGGGGCGCGATCCGGGCGCGGTCAGCAGGGATCACTCCATCGTGCAGAACCGGACGGCGTGCGGGGTGCCCGTCCTGTCGCTGATCGGCGGCAAATGGACGACCTTTCGCGGCTTCGCCGAGGAAGCCGCCGACCTCGTGCTCGACCGGCTTGGCCGCGAACGCAGGGCGAGCACGCGATTCGTGCCGATCGGCGGCGGTCGCGACTTCCCGACCGTGAGCGAGCGTGCGGGTTTCATGGCGACGTTGTGCAGGGCGGGCGCGAGTTCTTCACGCGCCGAGACGCTCTTCGAGCGCTACGGGACGCGTGCGCTGGACGTCGCGAACTGGTGCGCCGAGCGGCAGGACGAGCCGTTGCGGACCGCACCCGACTACAGCCGCGCGGAGATCGGTTTCATCGCCACGCACGAGTCGGTCCGACGGCTTGCCGACGTGGTGTTCCGGCGAACCGACATCGCGTTGTCGTGCCGACTGACGCGCGACGTCGTTGTCGAAATGGCGGAGGCGATGTCGGCAGAGCTGGGCTGGGGGCGGTCAAGGCTGGACGAAGAAGTCGACATCGTCGTCGATCAGGCGGTGCGTCTGCACGGCATGAAGGAAGAGACCCTCATCGCCGCATGACAAACGGAGGAGGAACGCGGTGACCTACGATTACAGCTCGGTCGGATTCTACACGTTCGACTGCCTGTGCTGGCCGTTCACCGGCGTTCCCGACGGCGGCGGGACCAGCTTCGTCGACGATTTCACCATGGCGGTATCGGGGGCAGCGGGCACTGCCGTGATCGTGGCCGCGAAGATGGGGCTCGATTGCCTGGCGGTGGGCGGCGTCGGTGACGACCTGATGGGCCGCTGGGTCGTGGACCGCCTCGTCTCGTTCGGTGTCGACGTGCGCGCGCTGCCGATCATGCGAGGGTCCCGGACGTCGTCGTCGGTCGTGACCACGCGCGCGACCGGGTTGCGCCCGGCCCTG
>CAXUIA010000020.1:4993-8612 GCA_964250835.1 uncultured Acetobacteraceae bacterium
CGGATTGACGCACCGAATGGATCGTGGCCGGAATGCGGAACTTCTCCGGGCGGCGCAGGCTCGTGGCGCGGGGACGACGGTGGACGTCTTCGCCGCGTCGCCGGCCGACATGACCGCGGTCGCGAGCATCCTGCCTCACGTCGACTACTTCATGCCTTCGATCGAGGAAGCTTCGGCGTTGACCGGACTGGACGACCGCGCCGATCTTGCGCGCTACTTTCTCGATCGGGGCGTGCGCTGCTGCGTCTTCACGCTCGGTCCGGAAGGTGCCTACTATCACCACAGCGACGGTACCCGGTTCACGATCCCCGCGTTCGATATCGACGTGCGCTGCACCTGCGGTTGCGGAGACGCGTTCGACGGCGGATTCGCCGTCGCTCTCTGTCAGGGAATGGATCCGGAGCGTTCGGTCCGTTTCGCGCAGGCGGCGTCCGCACTGAACGCGACCGGGCTGGGATCACAGGCAGGGGTCACGTCGTTTGCGCATACGGTCGAATTTGCCGACCGAACGCCCCTGAAGGCTGAACGGTTGCTCGTCGGCGCCTACAACGACCCAGTCGGGAACTGACGCATCCTGCCTGGACTAAGGCACCCCGGCCGGCCTAGGCCCTCCCGTCGCCCAGTCCAGCAGCTCGACGGTATGAACCACCTTCAGCCTCGTTCCTGCTTCGATCTGCGTCATGCAGCCGATATTGCCCGCCGCCACCAGTTCAGGCGCCATACGCTCTATGTTGGCGACCTTTCGGTCCCGGAGTGCGGTCGCGATCTCGGGCTGCAGGATGTTGTAGGTCCCCGCCGAGCCGCAGCAGAGATGACCCTCCGGCACGTCGACGACCTCGAAACCCGCCGCCGCCAGCAGACGCTTCGGCTCCAGACGCACCTGCTGACCGTGCTGCAGCGAGCAGGCGCTGTGATAGGCGACCCGCTGTCCGGTCCGGACCACGGGAGCGAGCATCCCCACTTCGCTCATCAACTCGGTGATGTCGCGCGCCAGCGAAGCGACCTTCGCGGCCTTGGCGGCGAGCGCCGGATCGTCGCGGAACATGAAGCCGTAGTCCTTCACGGTCGTCCCGCAACCAGACGCGTTGACGACGATGGCGTCGAGGTCACCCGCACGCGTCCAGGCGTCGATATTGGCGCGCGCATAAGCATGTCCGCCCCGACCGAGATGGTGCGTCAGCGCGCCGCAGCAGCCGCTGCCCTCGGCCACCCCCACCTCGCAGCCATGCCGGGTGAGTAGCCGGATCGTCGCTTCGTTGATCTGCGGCGCGAGCGCCTTCTGGGCGCAGCCGGTCAGCAGCGCCACGCGTCGCGTCCGTTCCCCAATCGCGGGGTAGACGCGCGGATGATCGGTGGCACTGGCGCGCGGTATTTTCGCGGGTGCCAACGCCAGCATCGTGCCGATCTCCCGTGGCATAAAACGGGCAAGCGGCTTGACCCACGCGGCAGCCATGAGCGCGAGACGAAAAAGTCTGGCGCGCGGCAGCACGAAGGCAAGCAGTCGCCGATGCAATCGCTGCCGCAGCGGCCTTTGGTAGGTCTGCTCGATGTGGGCACGCGCGTGATCAACGAGGTGCATATAGTTCACGCCCGACGGGCACGTCGTCATGCAGGCCAAACAGGAGAGACACCGGTCGACATGCTTGACGGTCGTCGCATCGGCCGGACGGTTGTTCTCCAGCATCTCCTTGATCAGGTAGATCCGGCCACGCGGGCCATCGAGCTCGTCGCCGAGCAGCGCATATGTCGGGCAGGTCGACGTGCAGAACCCGCAGTGAACGCAGGAGCGCAGGATCGCGGCCGAGCTGGCGACATCCGGATCAGCGAGCTGAGCCGCCGAGAAGTTGGTCTGCACGTCAACGGCTCTCCTGCATACGTCCGGGGTTCAGCACGCCGTGTGGATCAAAACTCCGCTTGACCCGTGCGGCCAACGCGGCGAGCGGCGCGGGTTCGCGGCCGAACACCGGCACTATGTCGCGGGTCGCCTCGGGTGCGGCGAACAGCGTCGCGTGCCCCGTCCCAACGGCAGCCCGGACCACCGCCGCGCCCGCATCTCCTGTCGGTTCCAAACCGAGCCAGACGAGGCCGCCACCCCAGTCGTACAGAACACTTGCCGATCGGAACGAGCGTCTGATGTCGGTCACGACCCGAGCCGCTTCGGACGGCGTCGGACACAGCCGCCAGACCACGCGGCCGCTGGTTTCGAGCAGCCCGACGACGCCGCCGACCTCCGACCAGAACAGCAGGCTTTCCGCAGCATTCAGCCGGCGTGACGAGCCAAACATCCGCTCAAGCGAGTTTGCCCGGAACGCCACCGACGGCGTATGTCCCTCAACCCGCAACGCCGTCACACCCGTGCTCGGAACATGCGCCGCCGCCGACACTTCATGCGGCGTGTTGAGCGCGCGCGTCATCGCGACGATCGCGTCTGCCTCGTTCAGGCCGTCCAACACGACGGTCGCCACCGTCTCCGGCTTCGGCATCACGCGCACGGACAGCTCGGTCAGCACCGACAATGTTCCGAACGCGCCTGCCTGCAGCTTGCACATGTCATAGCCGGTCACGTTCTTGACGACCTTGCCGCCCGCCTTCCAGGCGTCGCCCCAACCATTGACGGCTGCGAAACCGAGAAAGTGGTCGCGTGCAGCTCCTGCGCGCACGCGACGCGGCCCCGCACCGTTGCACGCCACCGTTCCGCCCAGCGTCGGGCGTCCTGGACCAAGCAGTCCCGACCAATCCGGCGGCTCGAACGCCAGCATCTGCTGGTTCGCTTCGAGCAGGCTCTCGATGTCGGCAAGCGGAGTTCCCGCGCGCGCGGTCAACACCAACTCCCCCGGGGCGGAATCGACGACGCCCGACACGCCCGCGAGATGCAGCCGATGATCCGTCCGCATCGGGCGCCCGAGCGAGCGCTTGCTTCCGCCGCCGACGATTTCAACTGTTTGCTCGTGCGCCACGGCCCACTGCACGGCCTCGCAGACCTCACGCGCATCCGACGGCGTCCAGACGCCCTCGTCGATGTCGAAGCCTGTCACTCCGTCGATCAAAACCGCGGCAGCTCTGCAAACCGCGTCTTGCCGGCATGCACGTGGACGCGGCCCATCTCCGCGCATCGGCACAGCTGGGGAAACACCTTGCCCGGATTGAGCAGGCCGTCCGGATCGAACGCGCACTTGACGCGCATCTGCTGATCGAGATCGACCGTGCTGAACATGCTGTCCATCAGGTCCCGCTTTTCTATGCCGACGCCGTGCTCGCCGGTCAGCACGCCGCCCACCTCGACGCAGAGCCGCAGGATGTCGTTCCCGAACGCTTCGGCCCGCTCAAGCTCGCCCGGCATGTTGGCATCGTAGCAGATCAGCGGGTGAAGATTGCCGTCACCCGCATGAAAGACGTTTGCGCAGCGCAGACCGTATTGCGCCTCCATCTGCTTCATGCGCAGCAGCACGTCGCTCAGACGCTTGCGCGGGATCGTGCCGTCCATGCAGTAATAATCAGGAGAGATGCGTCCCACCGCTGGAAACGCGGCCTTGCGTCCGGCCCAGAACAGCAGACGTTCGTCTTCGGAACCACTGGCGCGCACCGAGGGCGCCCGGTGCGTGAGGGCGATCTCCTCCAC
>CAXUIA010000020.1:8622-20287 GCA_964250835.1 uncultured Acetobacteraceae bacterium
CCTCCACGCGTCCCACCAGATGGTCCACTTCTGCCTCGCAGCCATCAAGTTCCACAATCAATACCGCTTCCGCATCGAGCGGGTAGCCCGCGTGCACAAACGCCTCCGCGGCCTCGGTGGCGAGCCGGTCCATCATTTCCATCCCACCCGGAATGATCCCGCGCCCGATGATGTCGGCCACGCATTCGGCCGCGTCCGACGTCGAGGCAAACCCGATCAGCAGCGCACGCGCACCGGGCGGCTTGGGCAGAACTCGTACGGTGACTTCGGTCACCACACCGAGCAGACCTTCGGAACCGACCATCAATCCCAACAGGTCATATCCGCCGGCATCGAAGTGCTTGCCGCCGAGCCGCACGACCTCACCGTCAATCGTCACCATTTCGATGCCGACGACATTGTTGGTGGTCAGTCCATACTTGAGGCAGTGTACGCCGCCGGAGTTCTCGGCGACGTTGCCGCCAATCGTGCAAGCAATCTGGCTCGACGGATCGGGCGCATAGTAGAAGCCCTGATCTTTCACCGCCTCGGTGATGGCGAGGTTGGTGACACCCGGCTGCGCAACCACGCAGCGATTGGCGGTGTCGACCTCCAGGATGCGCTTGAACTTGCTCAGGCCCAGCAGCACGCCGTCGGCGAGCGGCAGCGCGCCGCCCGACAGCGAGGTGCCCGCCCCGCGTGGCACCACTTTGATTTTCTGCGATGCACAATGGCGCATCACCTCGACCACCTGCGCGGTCGTCTCCGGCAGCACGACGACCATGGGCAATTGCCGATAGGCGGTCAGCGCGTCGCTTTCATACACCCGGCGGCCCGCCTCGACGTCGATCACGCCCTCGCCGGGGACAATCGCTCGAAGCGCCGTCACGATCTCGTCGCGTCGTCCGAGTATCGACTGGTCGGGCAGTGGCATGGTCAGCATCGGCCCGTCCCTCCGGCGCCATCAATCAGGATGGCGCGAAAGTCATTAACGTTCGTCCGGGTCGCCCCGGTCACCACAAGATCGTCGAGTGCTGCGAAAAAACCATAACCGTCATTGTCCGATAGCATCGCACGGGCATCCAGCCCCTGCGACCGCGCGCGCGCAAGGCTGTCCGGCGCCATCAGCGCACCGGCATTGTCCTCGCTCCCATCAATCCCGTCGGTGTCGCCGGCGATCGCGTAAACGTCCGGATGACCACGCAGCGCAAGGGTCAACGCCAGCAGGAACTCGAGATTCCGGCCCCCGCGGCCCTGCCCGCGCACGGTCACCGTGGTCTCACCGCCCGAGATCAGCACACACGGCGGCGATGCGGGCTGTCCATGACGCGCGCACTGCAGCGCGATCGCCGCCATCACTCGCCCGACTTCGGCCGCCTCGCCTTCGATCGCATCGCCCAGAATGACCGGCGTGACGCCAGCGGCACGCGCGACGGCCGCCGCCGCTTCCAGCGAGGCCTGAGGCGTCGCGATCAGCCGCGTCTGCGTGCGCGCAAACACCGCATCTCCCGGCTTCGGCGTCTCCGATGCGGGATCACCCAACCACGCAGCAATCGACGCCGGCGGCACGATCCCCGCGCGATTTAGCACCGCGAGCGCTTCGGCGCTGGTCGTCGGATCCGGCACCGTCGGTCCCGAAGCAATCACCGACGGGTCGTCGCCAGGCACGTCGGATATCAACAGCGAAACCACTCGTGCCGGCCAAGCCGCCACTGCAAGCCTCCCTCCCTTGATCGCCGAAAGATGCTTGCGCACACAATTGATTTCCCCGATTGAGGCGCCGGAGCGAAGCAGCGCTCGATTGAGCGCCTGCTTGTCCGCAAGCGTCACGCCAGGCGCCGGCAAGGACAGCAACGACGACCCCCCGCCCGAAATCAAGCACAGCACCAGGTCGTCCGCCCCGAGGCCGCCCACGGCCGCAAGCATGCGCGCGGCCGCTGCTTCGCCCGACGCATCCGGCACCGGATGGCTCGCTTCGACCACCTCGATCCGCGCCAGCTTTTCCACCCCATGACCGTAGCGCGTCACCACCAAACCGCCGAGTGCTGCCCCAGCCGGCCAGTGCGCTTCGACGGCCTGCGCCATTGTGGCCGCCGCCTTGCCCCCACCCACGACGACGGTGCGCCCGTCGGGGGCGGGCGGCAGAAACGCCGGCAGGCAATCGGCGGGCGACGCGGCACGGATCGCCCGCGTAAACATCGTTTCGAGCAATACCCGGATGTCCTTCAACGTTCAGGTTCCGATCTCGTGTCCGCTCGATTCTCAAGCTCGCGCAAAGGTCCGAATGCTCCCACCCGGAGAGACGGCAACGTCATCGACCACAAGGAGCACGCAGTCGGCCGCGCTGCAGTGGAGCCCCGTTTTCGGCGGCAACGCAATGGCAGGGACGATCTCGGTCTCAAGCCCCCTGGCACCGATCATCGATGACCGCGAGGCAGCACTCGGTGCGCGCGACCGAAATGGGCGCACCGCGCCTGATCAGGCCATCCTAATATTTTGTTTTCTTGAGCCGGCATCGCCGATCCCATAGCCGACACGACGCACCCTGTTGTGGAGGATCGGCTTGAACGCGGTCGTGGTCGTCGCTCTCAAACGTCCGCTGACGTTCGTCGTGCTTGCGATCCTGATCTTGCTGTTCGGCGGTCGCGCCGTGCTGACCACGCCGACCGACATCTTCCCCGCGATCAACATTCCCGTCGTTGCTGTCGTCTGGACGTATAACGGGCTCGCGCCGCAGGACATGTCCGGACGCGTCGTCTACTATTTCGAGCGGACGCTGACCACGACGGTCGCCAACATCGAGCACATCGAAAGCCAGTCCCTATACGGCCGAGGCGTGGTCAAGATCTTCTTCCAACCCGGCACCGACGTCGCCGCGGCCCAGGCCCAGATCACCGCCAGCGCGCAGACAGTGCTCAAGCAGCTTCCGGCCGGCATCACCCCGCCGCAGGTGCTCGTCTATGACGCCTCCAGCGTCCCCGTGCTCGACCTGCAGGTCTCGGGTGACAACCAGACGATCCAGGAACTCTACGATCTCGCCTCGAACTTCATCCGCCCAGCGCTGATCACCGTTCCGGGGGTTGCCGTCCCAACCCCTTACGGCGGCACCTCGGAAACCGTCGAAGTCGACCTCAATCAGCGGGGCCTGCTCGAGCACGGCCTGTCGGGGGAGGACGTTGATGCCGCCATCGCGCGCCAATATCTCGTGCTGCCCGCTGGCGACGAGAAGATCGGCAAGCTCGACTACCTTGTCGCCACCAACGCCGCACCAGCCGGTATCGAGGAACTGAACGACCTGCCGATTAAGCAAGTCGGCAACGCGATCGTCACCGTGCGCGACGTCGCCTACGTCCACATGGGCGGACCGCCGCAGGCCAACCTCGTGCTCGTGCACGGCCGGCAATCGATCCTGATGGTGGTGCTCAAGACGGGCAAGGCGTCCACCCTCGCGGTCACCGCCGGCGTCAAGGCGATGATCCCCAGTATCGAGAAAACCCTGCCGTCCGACGTGAAGATCACGCCGCTCAACGACACGTCGAGTTTCGTACGCGCGTCTGTCGTCGACGTGGTGCGCGAGATGATCACCGCTGCCTGCCTGACGGGAGCAATGGTGCTGCTCTTCCTCGGCTCGTGGCGCTCGACGCTGATCGTCGCGACCTCGATCCCGCTCTGCATCCTCACCTCAATCCTGGTGCTGTCCTGGCTCGGCCAGACGATCAACATCATGACCCTTGGTGGACTGGCACTCGCGGTGGGCGTGCTCGTCGACGACGCCACCGTGATGATCGAGAACATCGCGGTACATCTCGAAACCGGTCAGGAGCTCCAAGAGGCGATCGTCGAGGCCGCCAACCAGATCGTGGTTCCGACTTTCGTTTCCACTCTCTGCATCTGCATCGTCTGGCTGCCGCTGTTCTCGTTGGGCGGCATCGGTGGCTACCTGTTCATGCCGCTCGCGATGGCGATCGTTTTCGCCATGATCGCGTCCTTCATCCTGTCGAGGACGCTCGTTCCCACCATGGCGGCGTGGCTGCTGCGCGGCCAGACCCACACGCATCAGCATGAAGGAGGCGAAAAACGCGACATCTTCTCGCGTTTCCAAGCCGGCTTCGAGAGCCGGTTCGCGCGGTTTAGTGACGGCTATAGCACCTTCCTCGAGGAGATCACCGGTCATGCCGGCAGGTTCTTCCTGGGCTTCATCGCGCTGACGCTCGCCTCGTTCACCCTTGTCCCGTTCCTCGGTGAGAACTTCTTCCCCGAGATCAACTCAAACGTTCTTGACCTGCACATGCGCAGCCGCGTCGGCACCAGGATCGAGGACAGCGGCAAGCTCGCCGTCCTCGTCACGCAAGACATTCGCAACGTTTTACGGGGCAAGGTCACCGATGCGGTCGACAATTGCGGCCTGCCGGTCAGCGGCATCAACCAGGCCTACAGCGCCAACGGAGTAACCGGGCCCGAGGACTGCGAAATCACCATCCAGCTCAGCAGCGACAACAGCCCCACCCCGCTTTACAGACGTTTGCTCCGCCATCGCCTCATGAACGACTTTCCCGGCACCAGCTTCGATTTCCTGCCCGGCGACATCACCGCGAGGATCCTCAATTTCGGCCTGCCCTCACCAATCAACATCCAGGTGACCGGCCGTGACCTCGCCTCCAACTTCGCCTACGCCCGCAAGGTGCTTGCGCGCATCAAGCACATTCCCGGCGTCGCCGACGCGTCGATTTTTGAGTCGATGGACACGCCCCTGCTCAGGATCAACGTGTCCCGCGCGTTTGCGACACGCACCAATCAAACCGAAGCCAACGCCGCCGGCAATGCACTCGTCACGCTCTCGGGCAGCGGTCAGACCGCCCAGAACTACTGGCTCAACACCAAGACTGGCGTGGTGCACCTCATCAACGTGCAGACCCCACAGTATCAGATGGACACGATGAACCAGCTCGAGACGGTGCCCGTCGACAGCGGCAACGGCGACCCGAGCGGCACCGACACGCAGTTGCTCGGTGGCCTCGGCCAGATCGAGCAGAGCGGCGAGCCAATCGTCGTGTCGCACTACAGCATTACGCCGGTCATCAATATCTACGCACACAACGAAGTCCGCGCGCTCGGCGCAATCGACGGCGCCGTCGCCCGTGTACTGCACGATACCGCGGCCGAGGTTCCAAAATCCGCAAGTGTCCATACCCGTGGGCAGGCGGTCACCATGGCGTCGTCCTACCAGCAACTGATCGGCGGCCTGCTGTTCGCCGTCGTGCTGATCTATCTCGTCATCGTCGTGAACTTCCAGTCGTGGCTCGATCCCTTTATCATCATTACCGCCTTGCCGGGCGCGCTGGCGGGGATCACCTGGTCCCTCTTTGTCACTCACACCACACTTTCGGTGCCGGCACTGACCGGCGCCATCATGTGCATGGGCACCGCGACCGCCAACTCGATCCTGGTGGTGAGCTTCGCCCGCAAACGATTGGCCGAGCACGGCGGTGCGGCGCGCGCAGCGATCGAAGCCGGCTTCGCCCGGATCAGGCCCGTGCTGATGACAGCACTCGCGATGATCATCGGCATGCTGCCGATGTCGTTGAGCAATACGCAGAATGCACCGCTCGGACGCGCCGTCATGGGCGGTCTCACGATCGCCACGATTTCGACGCTGCTGTTCGTGCCGTGCGTCTTCACGCTGCTGCACGGACGCCGCAAGCGGGAGACTGCCTGAGTGGACGCCCAGCCAACCGACGTTGCGATTAGACGCTTGAAGCCCGGTTCTACGCGACGCCGGACCGTCAAGCGCCTGGTATGGGGATCCCTTGCCGCTGCCGCCGCGGTCGGCGTGGCGGCACTCGGCATCGTCGATCGGCAGACCACGGTGGCCGCACTCGCCGTCGTCGCCGATGACCAGGCGATCCCGCGCGTGACCCTGGTCTCGCCCGGGGACGGACCGAAGAGCCGCACCCTGACGCTCCCTGGCGACATTCATGCCTGGTATCAGGCGCCGATCTACGCCCAGGTCAGCGGCTATGTTCGCGCCTGGTATCTTGATTATGGCGCACAGGTCACACGCGGTCAGTTGCTCGCGAGCATCGACACGCCCGATCTCGATCAGCAGCTACAGGAGGCGCAAGCCCAGCTCGAAGTGTCCAAAGCACGCTACAAACTTGCCGAATTGACCGCCTTGCGCTGGCAGAAACTCGCCGGCACGCAGGCGGTTTCGCAGCAGGAGGTCGACGTCAACGTGGCCGACGCGGCCGCACAGAAAGCCGAAGTGAACGCGGCCCGCTTCCACGTCGCCCGGTTCGAGGCCCAGGAAGCCTTTAAGCGCGTGGTCGCACCGTTCGACGGCATCGTCACCTCCCGCCAGACCGACGTGGGCGACTACGTCGATGCCGGCGGCGCCAGCGCCATGGCCCATGGCGGCGCATCCGAGCTGTTCAGCGTTGCCGACGTGCATGAGATGCGGGTTTTCGTGTCGGTACCGCAGGATTACTCAGGCGCTCTCAAGCCCGGCCTGACGGCGTCGCTGACCCTGCCGCAGTTCCCTGACCGGACCTTCACCGCAATTTTCGCGACGACGGCGAACTCCTACAACATCCAGTCGCGAACCGTCCTGACCGAACTCACGGTTCCGAACCCGGATCACAAGATCTGGCCGGGCGCCTACGCCGAAGTTCATTTCACAGTGCCGACCAACCCCAACATTCTCATCATTCCTGAGCAGTCATTGCTGTTCCGGTCCGAAGGGCTACAGGTCGCGCTCGTCGACGCCGGAAACAAAGTGCACCTGCAACACGTCAAAATTGGTCTCAATCTCGGCGAAACCGTACAGGTGCTGAGCGGCCTGACGCGCAACGATCGCCTGATCGCCAATCCGTCCGACGGTTTGCTCGAAGGACAACAGGTCAAGGTCGCCATTGCGCCGCCGTCGAATGCGGACGTGGGCTCTTCGGATCAGACCACCGACCAATGAGAACAGCGCCGACCGCGGCCGTCGCCCTGCTGGCGATCCTGTCGGGCTGCGATCTGGCGCCCGCCTACCATCCGCCACACGAAAACCTGCCTGCCTCCTACAGGAATGGCGGCGCCTTTCAGCTCGCCAATCCGCAGGACCATATCCCGCGCGGTCCCTGGTGGGCCGCCTACGGGAACCTCACCCTCGATCAGCTCGAGGCCCGTATCCCGCAAAACCCCGACCTGCTCGCAGCGCGCGAGAACTTCGAGCAGGCGCGCGACCTCGCCGCCGAAGCCCAGTCCGGCCTTTATCCGCAGATCGGCTCGCAGTTCATCCCCTCGGCCAATCAGCAATCGGTGCAGCGGCTGTTCCGCTCGCCCACCAGCGCCGCCAAGCTCGACGAGCCCTCCGTCCAGCTCGACGGCACCGCCGACTGGGAGATCGACATCTGGGACCGCATCGGCAACGAGGCGGAGGCGCAGAAAGCGCTGGCCCAGGCACGCGCCGCCGATCTCGCCTCGCTCGATCTCAGTCTGCAGGGTGAGCTCGCTGATGTTTATCTTACGCTGCGCAGCCTCGACCAGGAGGCGAGCATCTATCAACGGGCGATCAAGTTCTACAGCACCGGCGTCGATATCACCCAATTGCGTTTGTCCGACCAAATCGGCAACCTGCTCGACGTCGAGCGCGCGCAAAACCAACTCGCCGCAGCTCAGTCGCTGGCGACCGATCTGGTCGCAAAGCGCGCACTCGCCGAGCACGCGATCGCCGACCTGATCGACGTCCCCGCCAGCGCCTTCTCCCTCCCCTCGCAGGCCGAAACGCCGTTCGACCTGCCGCGCATCCCGACCGGACTACCCTCTGGGCTGCTCGAGCGGCGCCCGGACATTGCCGCCGCCGAACGCGCCATGGCAGCCGCCAATGCCGAGATCGGCGTCGCACGTGCCGCCTTCTTCCCCAACATCTCGATCAACGGGATCGGCGGCAGTCAGGCGCAAGGTTTCGACCTCTTCAGTCTTCCAAACGCGATGTGGTCGATCGGCTCCACGGTCGCGCTGCCGCTCTTCGAGGGCGGACTGAGGACAGCCGAGGTCCGCTTCGCCAAATCTGCCTACCGGCAAACGAGAGACGGCTACCGTTCGACCGTGCTCGCCGCAATCGAGGAGGTCGAGGACGAACTTGCGCTCAACGACCAGCTCGCCACCGAGTCCGTCCAGACACGGCAAGCCTTCGCCGCGGCCGGAAAGGTCCAGAATCTCGCGCTGCAACTCTATCAGGCCGGAGCTGACAATTATCTGAGCGTCGTCGTCTCCGAGGTTGCCAGTCTGCAATCCGGTGTCGGCGCACTCGACGTCGTCCTGAGGCAGCAGCAGGCCTCAGTCGACCTCGTCCGCGCACTGGGCGGCGGTTGGGACACCACCGAGCTTCCGCCCACCAAGGACATCATCCCGTTTAACCCGCTTGTGCCAGGCTGATGGCCTGCCAACAGGCCGCAAGCCTGCGCAGGGCGGGCATGAAGGAACCCGAACCGACCGACCCGGTCAGGACTTGTTGCCCGGATTGACCGGCTGCAATCCGTTGATCATCGTGTGCTGAGTACGCATTTCGCAGTTCGGCACGTTTTCGACTTGCCTGACATCATTCTGAAAATGAGTGCAGGTCCCGACATGGCTCTGCGGCGGATCGTTCGGGTCAGGTCCTGGCGCGCAACTCGCCGCCGCCAGCAGCATCGACATGCCCAAGATCTTTGGCATTGCACCTATTTCTCACTCCCAAGTTCAACACGCGACGGACCATGTCGTCCGCACCCCGAAACCACCCATCCGCGAAGCTCACGACGGCGTCGGCTCGAACGTCAAATCGAACCGCACGCCCGGATCGAGCGGCATGACGCTGACCTCCGCACCGTGCAGTCCCGCGATCGCTGCCACCAAGCTAAGACCAAGACCGGAACCCGGCACGTGCCGGCTACGGTCGGCGCGGTAGAAACGCCGCAGCACCATCTCCGTCTCGCATGGCGCCAGTCCGATCCCATCATCGGCAACCGCGAGAAACGGACGTGCTCCACGACATCCAACCGTCACGGTGACATGGCCGCCCGCGGGCGTGAACTTGACCGCATTATCAAGCAAATTCGCGACCGCCTCCATCAGCAGGTCACGATCGCCTTTGACCAGCGCGGGTTCCTGCAACAGCAACGTCAGAGCGATCGGCCGCGCCTCCGCCAGCGGCTCATACAGCTCGATCGCGTCCGCCGCGATCTCCGCCAGATCGGTCTGCGAGAAGCCCGCGCGCCGCGCCCGGCCTTCGATCTCCGCGATCCGGAGCAGTGCCGTAATGATCGTGAACGTCCGGTCCAAATCCGAGATCGCGCGGTCGATCCCCGCCCGCAGCTCGTCGGTTCCGATCGCACGTTCGCGCGTCCGCTCCAGACCCGCCCGCACCCGCGCGAGCGGCGTGCGCAAATCGTGCGCAATGTCGTCGGCCACACCACGCACCTCTGCCAGCAGCCGCTCGATCCGGTCGAGCATCCGGTTGACCGACCCGGCGAGACGCTCGATGTCATCATCCGCGTTCCGCGCCGGCAGCCGCTCGTGCAGCCCACCCGCCATGATCCGCTCGATCGTTCGGTGCATGTCGCCAACGCGGACCAGCGCCCGATGGCCGAGCCATGCGCCGCCCGCCAGGGACAGCAGCAGTCCCGGCAGGAACGAGAGCAGAAGCGAGCGGCGCGTAATCCGGCGCAGATCCACCAGCTCGCTGTCATCGCGACCAATCAGCAGTACACCGCCGCCGAACGCGTGCGCTGCCGCCCGTATCGGCATTCGACGCCCGTCGCCCAGCGTCACCACCACCGGCCGCGCCCGTCCATCCGCGGCAAACCCCGCTGGATAGAATGCGACGTCACCCTCAATCCGGCGCCCTGCCGCGAACAGGCCCGCCAACGGCAGCGTGCGCAGCGTCTCGCTGAAATGCCGATCGATCCGCCTGACCAAGTCGGGCGGTGGCGCGCGCACCAGGCGCGCGAGCTCGGCCTCGATCAACCGGTCGATCCGCGCATCCTCGAACCGCTCCGTCTGCCAGCCAATCAAGCCCGCCTGGAGCAGGCTCGCACCCGCGAGGATGATGCTGGCGCCCACCGCCAGCCGGAAGCTTCCAGTCCTGAAAACATCCCGACGGATCGACTCAGTCCAGAACACGCATGCAAAAGCCGGCGCCGCGCACGCTGTGGATCAGCGGCGCCTCGCCGCCCTCGTCAAGCTTGCGCCGCAGCTTGCCCACATGCACGTCGACCAGGTTCGTCTGCGGCACGAACCGGTAACGCCAGACATCTTCGAGCAGCATCGCGCGCGTCAGCAACTGTCCAGGGCGCCGCGCCATGTATTCCAGCAGACGGAACTCGCGCGGCAGCAGTTCCAATCGCCGCCCCGACCGCGTCACCGTCCGATCGATCAGATCAATGACCAATGGCCCGACGCGCAACACCGTCTCGCGCGTTTCAACCGGACGACGCAGGAGCGCCTCGACACGCGCCACAAGCTCCGCCATCGCGAACGGCTTGGTTAGATAATCGTCACCGCCCGCCTTGAGCCCGTTCACCCGGTCATCGACCGCCGAAAGCGCGCTCAACACCAGCACCGGCGTTCGAACCCCTTCCCTGCGCAGCGTCGCGATCACGCTGATCCCGTCGAGCCCGGGGAGCAACCGGTCCATCACCAGCAGGTCAAACCCACCCGATCTTGCCCGCGCCAGGCCCTCGGTGCCTGTCGGCGCCGTCTCGATTGCAAACGCGTGCCCAGACAACTCGTCGGCCACCTCACGCGCGATCTCCTCGTCATCCTCTACGAGCAAAACGCGGCGTTTCGGGCCACTCGTCTCCATGCCTGACTACTGGCAGACCCGCATCACGCACGCGATTAAATTGCGGTTCTAGGAACCAGGCGACAGCCCCTGAACCCCGCCGGAGACAGCGTCCCCGAGACCCGCCAGCAACGGCACACGGCTTGCTCGCTTCGTCACAACCAAAGCCCGGGATCAAAATGACCAAACGCTGCACGTCGACCACAGCCCTCGCCCTCAGCCTTGCCCTGCCGCTCAACGCCGCTGGTGCCCAGGTCGGCAGCAGCAACGTGGCCTCCCTCGAGCCCACCAGCATCGCCCATCCGCCAACCACGCCCTGCACCGTCCCGCTCTACAGCGGTGCGACATTCGGCGGCAGCAACGTCAACTACAGCTACACGCCCCCCGCCGCCTGTCCAGGCCCCTGGGCCAAGGTCGTGCTCGCCGTCGACATCTCGCTCAATGCCGGCAGACAGTTCGACCGTACCGGCACCATCTGGCTCGGCGGCGTCAACCTGTGGTTCGGAACCACGGCCGAGCCGCGCGCCAAGCTCGGCCCGAGCTGGCACGTCGAACGCGACGTCACCGACGACACCAAGCTCTTCGAGACCGCCAACACCGGCACAGTGCTGATCGCCAATTACTTCAGCGCCGCCGACACCAGCACGGTCACTTCGAGTGCGAGCCTCGTCTTCTACCCGCCGAATGCCGCCAACCCCGCGCCAATTACCCCTGACGTCATCATCCCGCTCACCGGACCATCGAGCTCCACCGTCAGCCTCAACACCGGCACCGACACGCTGAGCCGGACACTGACGCTGCCGCCCAACATCAAAAGCGCCGTACTCGACACCCTCCTGCATGATCAATTAGACGACGAGTTCTGGTACACCAACGTGC
>CAXUIA010000021.1:0-8355 GCA_964250835.1 uncultured Acetobacteraceae bacterium
AGCGTCGGTCGAGGCCGGTCAGTTCGCTGTGGGCTCCGTGGAGCGTAAGCGCGTCAAGCGCAACCCGCCCGCCCCCTTCACCACGTCCACCCTGCAGCAGGAAGCCAGCCGCAAGCTCGGCATGGGTGCCCAGAACGCGATGCGCACCGCCCAGCAGCTCTATGAAGGCATCGAGCTAGACGGCGAGACCGTCGGCCTGATCACCTACATGCGCACCGACGGCGTGCAGATGGCGCGCGAAGCCATCGAGGCGATCCGCGGCGTCGTCCGCGAAACGTTCGGCTCCGACTACCTGCCGGCCGCTCCGCGAGAATACAGCACCAAGGCCAAAAACGCCCAGGAGGCGCACGAGGCGATCCGCCCCACCGACGTCACCCGCCTGCCCGAACACGTAGCCGGCCGCCTCAACCACGATCAGCTCCGTCTCTACGAGCTGATCTACAAACGCGCGGTCGCGAGCCAGATGCAGTCGGCCGAACTCGACCAGGTCGCGGTCGAAGCGGTCACGCCCGACAAGTCCGTACGCCTGCGCGCAAACGGCTCCATCATCGCCTTTGACGGATTTCTCAAGCTCTATCGCGAGGGCAACGACGAAAGCGACACCGGCGCTGACGCCGACGAGAGCCGTATGCTTCCGCCGATGAGCGAGCGCGACCCGCTCACACGCCACACCGTTGCGGCCGATCAGCACTTCACCCAGCCGCCGCCGCGCTACTCGGAAGCGAGTCTGGTCAAGAAGATGGAAGAGCTAGGCATCGGTCGCCCCTCCACCTACGCCTCGATCCTGACGGTCCTGCGCGACCGGAACTATGTCCGTCTTGAGAACCGCCGCTTCATTCCGGAGGACCGCGGCCGCCTGGTCACTGCGTTCCTGACCAGCTTCTTCACGCGCTACGTCGACGTCAACTTCACCGCCGGCCTCGAAGCGCAACTCGACGAGATCTCTGATCGCGCCCGCGACTGGCGCGAGGTGATGGCCGCTTTCTGGCAAGACTTCTCGGCGGCCGTCGAAGGCACGCGCGAACTCAAGATTTCGGACGTTATCGAGCGTCTAAACGAGGATCTTGGGCCGCACTTCTTCCCACCGCGTCCGGACGGCTCCGACCCCCGCCACTGCACCGCCTGCGGCACCGGCCGGCTCGGTCTCAAGCTTGGCCGCCAAGGCAGCTTCATCGGCTGCTCCAACTATCCGGAATGCCGCTACACGCGCGGCCTCGCCGTCGGGCATGCAGCCGAGAACGGAACGGACAGTCTGCGTGAGGGCATGCGCACCCTCGGCCATCACCCAGAAACCGGCGAAGACATCACCGTCCGGCGCGGACCCTACGGTCTCTATGTCCAACAGGGCGAGCCCGACCCGGCCGACAAGAAAGCCAAGCCAAGGCGCACGTCGTTGCCCAAAGGGGTGGAGGGCGACACCATCACCTTGGAGGCCGCTCTCGGCCTGTTGTCGCTGCCACGGATCGTGGGCATTCATCCCGAAACGCGCGAGCCGATCGAGGTCGGGCTGGGCCGATTTGGTCCCTACGTCAAAATGGGCGCAGTGTTCGGGTCACTCGACCGCGATGACGACCTGCTGACCGTGGGCCTTAACCGCGCCATCGATGTCATCGAGCGCAAGCGCGCCTCGGTGCGTTCGCTTGGCGCTCACCCCAGGGACCGCGAGCCGGTCCTTGTCCGCAAGGGCCGCTTCGGCCCCTATGCCCAGCATGGCCAGATGGTGGCCAACCTTCCGCGTGAGGTCGGGATGGACGACATCACGCTCGAGGACGCGGTGGCGCTGCTCTCAGAGAAGGGCAAGGTCCTCAAGCCGCGCTTCGGTGCCAAGAAGAAGATCGCGGCCAAACCAGCCGCCAAGCCACGCAAGCGTGGTGCAAAGGCAGCGTAAAGGTCACGGGCGCCCAGACCCGCATGACTTCAGCAATGGGGATGGAAGGGGCCGGCCCCTGGCGCGGTTCAGGGGCGGAACTTCTGTTCTGCAACGTGCATCTGCGACCATGAACCACCTCCCTACCGCCACCGTCGTCCAAATCACCGGCACCGACCCAGACGGCGACGCCATCGCCCGCCCAGTCGACTGGACCGGTGACGGTCCCCCGCCGCTGATCCACATGTTGCCCGAACCTGGTGGCCGCGCCGCATTGGCCCCCGGCGAGCGCGTGCTCGCCAAGCTGCATCCGATCGGCAACGGCCGCTACGAAGGCCGGACCCTCAAGCGCTTTGCCGACGCACCTGCGCGCCTGCTCGGCGCCTTCCGTGCCGATGGGAAAGGCGGCCGCCTCGTCCCCACCGACCGCCGATCAAAGGCCGAGTGGGTCATTCCCGCCGGCGAGACCCTCGGTGCCGTGACCGACGACATCGTGCTTGCCGAACCGCTGCCGCAGCCCGCCGGCCGTCATTTCGGCCTGCGCCCCGCGCGCATCGTCGAGCGGCTCGGCCGCCTCGGCGATGCCCGTTCGGTCAGCCTGATCTGCATTGCCACTCACTCCATCCCCGATGTCTTCCCAGAACTGGCGCTTGCCGAGGCCAAGCGAGCGCGCGCCACCAGGCTTGGCCGCCGCACTGACCTGCGCGACACGCCGCTGCTCACGATCGACGGCGAGGATGCGCGCGACTTCGACGACGCCGTTCACGCCGAAGCAGATGGGGACGGCTTCCGCCTCCTCGTCGCCATCGCCGACGTCGCCCACTACGTGCGTCCAGGCTCGGCGCTTGACGCTGAGGCACGCCGTCGCGGCAACTCGGTCTATTTTCCCGATCGGGTGGTCCCAATGCTGCCCGAAGCGCTGTCCAATGGCTGGTGCTCGCTCAAGCCGAACGAAGATCGCGGCTGCCTCTTCGTAGAAATGCGCGTCGACGCCGAGGGCAACAAGCGCATGCACCGTTTCGGCCGCGGTCTGATGCGCAGCGCCGCGCGCCTCACCTACGAGCAGATCCAACGCGAGACGGACGCGGGCGGCGACGGCACCGCTCTCGGTCTGCCCGCTGGCCTGACTGGCTCGCTCTACGCCGCCTATCGAGCGCTGCTGCGCGCTCGCCAACGACGCGGAACCCTCGACCTGGACCTACCCGAACGCAAGGTCACGCTCGACGCCGCCGGCCGCGTCGCCGCCATCACGCCGCGCCCGCGGCTCGACAGCCATCGCCTGATCGAAGAGTTCATGGTGCTTGCCAACGTCGCCGCCGCCGAGGAACTCGAACGCCTCAAGCGACCCTGCATCTACCGGATCCACGCACCGCCGTCTGACGAGAAGGTCGATCATCTTCGCTCATTTCTCCTAACCCTGGATATCTCGCTCAATGCTGCCGGCGCGCTGCGGCCGGCCGACCTCGACGCCATCCTCAAACGGGTCGCCGGCAGCGACCTGGCGCCGCAGGTCAACGAAGTCGTCCTCCGAAGCCAGAGCCAAGCCGAGTATAGCCCCGACAACATCGGCCATTTCGGGCTGTCGCTTCCCGCCTACGCTCATTTCACGAGCCCGATCCGACGCTATGCCGACCTCCAAGTCCACCGCGCCCTGATTGGAGGGCTCCAGCTCGGGCTGGGTGGTCTTGCTTTGGGCGAAGTCGCCGAGTTCCCGACCATTGCGGAAGCGATCACGGCGACGGAACGCCGCGCCGCTCTGGCCGAGCGAGACGCGATCGACCGTTACCTTTCTGCCTACATGTCGGATAAATTAGGAGCCGTGTTTGCAGCACGCATTTCAGGCGTGACGCGCTTCGGCTTGTTCGTCACATTGGCAATGACCGGCGCCAACGGGTTGCTGCCGATTTCCTCCCTGCCGGACGATTACTGGATGCACGATGAGACGTCGCAAGCGCTGATCGGACGTCGCAGCCGAGCCGCCTATCGGCTTGCAGATCCGATCGAAGTTCGCTTGGTCGAGGCGAACGGTCTAACCGGCAGCTTGGTGTTTGCTCCCGCCGCCGGCGCGAGGCGAGACGTCCAACGCCCGGCTTCTGAGTCTCCACGGCGAGGACGCAAGCGCCGACCGTGACGTGTCGTTCCGCGACCGGCTGGTTCCTTCACAGGCTCCGTCTGCCTGCCCGCGCGCTGCTCCTGCTGGTGCTCCTCGGCGCAGGGCTGGCGGCCGCAGACACCGTCGAGACGCGTCCGGGTGACTTCGACAGTGGACTCGTCGGCAACGTGCTCGGTGCAGCGCTCGCGTTCATGGCGCCACGCATCCTTGATCCAGTTCCGATCCCCACCCTTGCCACGTGGGCGCTCGGCGGGGTGAGCGCGCTTGATCCTGGATTGACCGCCAGCGTCGACCAGAACCAGCTCCGTCTGGCAATCCAGACCGGTGCCGCGCGCCCGACCTTCGTCTGGCAGTCGCAGACGCCCGCCTCCGACGATCCCTATGCCTGGGGCCGTTCAGTCGCCTCATTATGCCTGGCCGCTTGGACGTCATCGGCTGTCATTCGCAGCTCGGGCCAACAGGCTGTCATCCAAAGCCTTTTCGACGAACTGTTCGATCATCTTGATCCCTACTCCCGCTACGTGGCGCCCCAATCGGCCGACGCCGAACGGGATCGCCGCGAAGGCAGCGGCGGCATCGGCGCGATCATCGTCTCGAGCCGCTCCGGTCTGGTGTTCGGCGCTGTGTCGCCCGACGGACCGGCAGCGGAAGCCAACCTTGCCGAAGGCACACGACTGCTCGCCGTCGACGGCGTCAGCGTCAGTCGAGACACGCCGGACGAAGCGGCCGCACGTCTGTCTGGCGACGTCGGCACTGAGGTGACGTTGCGAATACGCCCGCCGCACGGCCGTGCACGCGACCTCACGCTGACCCGAGCGCTCGTCGCACCGGACACCGTTTCCGGCACCAGTATCGGCCGCCTTCTCATCGTGAAAGTCACCATGTTCGCCCGCGACACCGCCGAAGAGATGAGCGGCATCCTCGACGAGGGCGTCCGCCACTACCATCCCGCGGGGTTGGTGATCGATTTGCGCGGGAATCGCGGCGGCCTCCTGCAACAGGCCGTGACCACCGCAGCACTGGTCATGGACAGTGGCGTCGCTGTGACCACCGAGGGACGTTTTCCGCAGGCCAATCACGTCTGGAGCGTGCAGGGCGGCGATCTCACGCACGGCCTGCCGCTTGTTGTCCTCGTCGACGGACGAACCGCCAGCGCCGCTGAAATCCTCGCAGCCGCCCTCGCCGACCATGGCCGGGCGGTCGTGGCCGGGAGCTCAACCCTCGGCAAAGGGCTGGTCCAAACCATTCTGCAACTCCCGGACGAGGGCGAGCTGTTCATCACCTGGTCGCGCGTGCTCGCACCTCTTGGCTGGCCGATCCAGGGACTGGGCGTGCTGCCCCAGCTCTGCACGAGCCAAGGCTCGCTTTCAGTGACGAGCCAGCTTCAGTCGCTTGATGCCGGAAACTCCGTTCTGGCCCATCCTCTCGCGGCAGAACGGGGGGCGCGCCCACCGCTTCCCGTTGCGCGCATCCTCGAAATCCGGGGCGCGTGCCCCGCCGCCATTGGCACCGATGAGGATCTTGACGCCGCACGATCGCTCCTCGCCGACCCCGCCGCGTATCACGCCGCGACCCAAAGCCTGCCGGTGCTGCCATGAGCGAACCACGCCTGAAGGCACGCTTTTGGGTGCAGGCGACACTCCGTCAGGCCCAAAATCGAGGCAGCAATGGTGCTGTCGTTCGGCGAGGCGATGACGATGCCGGCAGCATTCTCGTTCTGCTCCGATCGCGCCAGGATCGCATCACCCTGCTCACCCAGACACGCACTGCGGACGGCGCGCCCGCCTGGATACAGGTGGCTGACGCCGTCGATCCACCGACCGCGTCAGCCACCGTAGAGCGGGCGATCTCGCGCGATCCCGATCTCTGGGTGGTTGAGTTCGACTCCGAGGATGGCCGACCACCGTTCGAGGCAACCTTGTTGCCAACCCGCCACGGAGACTGAAAATCACGGGCGATCCTCTCGCCCGCGACGTTCTGACACTCTAGTGACAAGGACGAGGGTGTTCGAGGGACGGACGGGATGGGGCGGCGCACTCGGTATCTGCTCGGAACGCTGCTGGCGGCCGGTCTGCTCGGCGGAGGCCTCGCACGGGCGCAGCCGGTGCGAGGCATCTACGTGGGTGCGGCTGGTGGAGCGAACCTGCTCCAGGACGAAGAGGTGCGCCTTTCGCCGTCGTTTCCAGGGGGCAAGACACGGTGGGACGCCGGCTTCGCCGGTCTCGGAAGCATTGGCTACGGGTTCGGCAATGGCGTGCGGGTGGAGATTGAAGGCAGCTACCGCCAGAACACACTCCAGCATCTCCTGCAGACGCGTTTTCCGACCGTCGCCGGCGGCGATCAGAACACGTACGGCGCCATGGCAAACGTGCTGTTCGACATGGATGTCGGCCTGAACTGGCTTTACCCCTATCTGGGTGCGGGTGTGGGTTACGGCTGGACGCATTGGGGCATACACGACGCCGGCACCAATTATCCGTTCGCCGAGAGCGCAGGTGGGACCGCTTCCGGTAACTTTGCCTACCAGGCGATGTTCGGATTGGGTCTTCCAGTTCCCTGGGTCGTCGGCCTCTCCGTGACCGCGGAGTACAGGTTCTTCAGCCTTGTTGGTCCCGAAGCCTTCAATGGTTCATCAATCGGGGAAGAGGGAGGCTTCGGCGCGGGCCCTTACGCCACCAGGCGTGGCAACATCGACATCAACAGCAACTACAATCATTCGCTGCTGCTTGGACTGCGCTACGAGTTCAATCCGGCTCCTCGCCCGCAAGCGGTGAGCGCGCCGCCCATGACCGCCCCGGCACCCGCGCCGGCTCGAACCTACCTGGTGTTCTTCGACTGGGACCGTTCCGAACTCACTCCGCGTGCCAGACAGATCGTCCAGGAAGCCGCTTCGGCATCAACACACATTCAGACCACCACCATCAACGTCGACGGCTACGCCGATACGTCGCACGCTATTCCGGGCGCGCGCGGCGAGGCCTACAACGTCCATCTTTCGCTCCGCCGCGGCGAAGCCGTGCGTGGAGAACTCGTCAGGGACGGCGTTCCGGCCAACATTATTTCTGTTCACGGCTACGGTGATACAAACCTGCTTGTGCCGACAGGCCCGAACACGCGTGAGCCGCAAAACCGACGAGTGGAGATTATCCTCCGCTAGATGTTAGTCACGGTAGCGCGAGAAGGCTAAACATCGTACGTCCTGTGACGTATTTATGGCAGGCGACCAAGAAGAGGGAGGGAACGATGTTCCGCAAATTCTTCCGGATCGAGCTTCAGCTGTTGCGCGGTCTTGAAATCCTGCCAACCACCATGGTCGGCGTGCCGCGTGATCTGATTTGTGGCCGGGACATCTGGCGGCCCTTTATTGGGGCTCGCTTACCCCCTGCTTGATCTTAATGGTGACGAGTGGGCCTGGCGCTGATCCGGTGGATACGCGCTGACCGGCCACTCGACGGCGCCGAGCAGGTCTGAAAGTCGGCCGGCTGAACGATATCCTTGCCATGCGCATAGCCGTCCAGATCGCTCCTGGAGTCGAGTGCGTTGACCTCATCGAACATGCTCATGCGTTGCTGACAGAAGGCTGTTCCCGCCTGCAGGCCCTTCTCCGCCTGAACATTGGCGAGTTGCGTGATGTAATCGTCATGAGCCTTTTGCGCGCCACGACCGAATGCTCGTGCAAAGTAGGTGTTCAGTGCCGTCTCCTCCGCGATCAGGTCCGGATGAAACTTCGCGACGAAGGCGTTATAGCGATCCTGCTCGTTACATGAGAGGGCCGTAACCATTAACTCGCTCCGCAGACCCGTCACGTTGAACGCCTCGGTGTCAGCCCGTTGCGGCGCGCATTGAGACGACGATGCATTGCTGCTGCGAGTTCGGATGACGTGATGATGAGCGGCGTCCGCTGCGCCCGTCGCCATCAATCCCGAAGCAATCAGACCAACACGGAATAGCTTTGCGCGCATTGTTCTCTCCGATGTCCCGCCCGTACGCGAAGTGCCAGACCCGGCCGGGAACCAGGGTCGAGTGAGGAAGCGGTTGAACTAATATCCGCAGCCAACGGTTCTACAAGCGTTTTTCGCATCAGCGACTCGCCTGCATGTTCAGGTTGTGGCTCGAATGCATCACAGTTCAAGTCATGGCGCCAGGGCGTCTTTCTCAGCCACGTGGTGCGGCCGTACAACGCCGGCTCGCCTCGACAGCGGCCGACCTGTCCCTTATAGGCACCACCGTCTGTCAGCGGGAGTGATGCGTGCGTCTGGGATTTGGCTTTCTAATCGCCACCGCCACGCTTGCCGCCTGCGCCCACCCGGCTCCGGTCGTCGAAGCCCTTCCACCCAACCCCTATGGTTATCTCAAGCCCTCCGCGGTTTGTGAC
>CAXUIA010000021.1:8365-9382 GCA_964250835.1 uncultured Acetobacteraceae bacterium
GTGACACACCGCCCGTTCAGCTTCCCGCAACCGGCTCTGTGACCGCGACAATGCGCCTCAACAATGATGGAGGTTTCTGCAAGCTCGATCTCGCGCAGAGTTCGGGCGGACCATTTGCCTCATTCCTCGTCACCCGGGTGCCGGCGCATGGCTCGCCCCTACTTTACAATTACAACGGCAAGTCGCGCGTCACCTACACACCCACGGGCGGCTACTTAGGTCCTGACGGCATGACGGTGGAGATGGTACCAGGACCAGGTCAACCGCGCGTCTCCATTGACCTCTCCATCACCGTCAGCAGTGCGCCCCTGTCGGGTGCCAGGAGCTAGTAGCGTCTCTCCCTCGTTCAAATGAGACTATGGTGTGCAGGAGCATTTGCCCTTGGCGAGGTTCGGGGCAGCGCCCCGAGAGCACATGGCCTTTCGCGATCTTATCCAAAGTAAGCCCGTCAACCGAGCCATCACTGGACTGGCTTCGGCATACCTGAAGTTTGCACTTCACACCACGCGATGGCGTCTCGACTGCACCGATGCCAACCTTCGCCTCCTGACCACTGAACCGGCAATCTTGGCGTTCTGGCACGAGAGGCTTCTCCTGATGCCAATCGTTTGGCAACTGAGCCGCAGGGCCGGCGGCTCCCCGCACGACTACCCGAAAGTCAACGTGTTGATCAGCCGCCATCGCGACGGTCGCATGATCGCCAGCATCGTCTCCCGCTTCGGTGCGCGGATCGTGCACGGCTCCAGCGCGCGGGAAAAGGACGGCCGCGCCACCGAGCGAGGAGGCGCTGCCGCAGTACGACGGCTCGCGCGCCTGCTGCGGGCTGGTGAACATGTCGTCATCACCCCTGACGGCCCACGTGGCCCGCCGCGCATGGCCAAGCTGGGCCTTGCGCACCTGGAACGAATAACCGGCTGTCCAATCCTGCCATGCGCCGCTTCGACCAGTCCGCACGTGCACCTTCCCACTTGGGACCGGATGATGGTGCCGATCCCCTTTGGCCGCGGCGTTGTCACC
>CAXUIA010000021.1:9392-13819 GCA_964250835.1 uncultured Acetobacteraceae bacterium
GTCTCCAGCGGTGCGCCTGTCACCGTCTTGTCCCGGGCTCGCCGCTCGGGCGAACCGGCGATCAAGGCCGCGCTCGACGACGCGATCCGGCGCACCGACGGCCAATGACCCGATCGCTCGCGGGTCTCGCCTGGAGTGCCGGCGCGACGGTCGCCGAGCCGTTACTCCGCCTGATGCTTGCGCGCCGGCTAAGCCTTGGCCGCGAGATCCAGGGCCGGCTCCACGAACGCCGTGGGATCGAGCACGGCGACAGACCACCCGGTCGCCTCCTCTGGATGCACGCCGCGAGCGTTGGTGAGAGCATGGCGGTCCTGCCTGTCCTTAGGCGCCTGACACAGCAGGAGGGCCTGTCAGTCCTGCTGACGACCGGCACCGCGAGCTCCGCCCGCTGGTTGAGCGAGACGCTGCCCAAAGCGGGCCTTGCAACAGTGATCCAGCACAGGCTGTCACCTCTGGATGTGCCCCGCTGGATCGAGCGCTTTCTCGACTTCTGGCGTCCCGACGCCGCGGCGTTCGTCGAGAGCGAGCTCTGGCCCAACATCCTCGCGTCCCTTCGCCGCCGGCACACGCCAACCGCGCTCATCAACGCCCGGCTTTCGGCACGGAGCGCGGATCGTTGGCTTCGTCTTCCAAGCCTCGCGCACGAGATGCTCGCCACCTTTACCGTAGTATGGGCACGATCTGAGGCAGACGGCTTGCGCTTCGCACGATTGGGCTGCCGCGTCGATGCCATCGGGGATCTGAAGGAGGCGGCCGATCCGCTCGCGTATGATCCGGACGAGCTTGCACGATTACAAACCGTGCTGGACGACAGGCCACGATGGCTGGCGGCGAGTACGCATCCGGGAGAAGACGAAATCGTCGTCCAAGCCCACAATCTGCTCGCCTCGCGCCACAACCGTCTGCTGACGATTATCGCACCGCGTCATCCGGAACGTGGTGCCGCGATCTCCTCTCAATTAGGCAACGCGCCACGACGGTCGCGCGGTGAAGACCCGTCGGGCGACAGCGACTACTGGATCAGCGATACGCTCGGCGAAATGGGCCTGCTGTACAGGCTTGCACCGATCGTCCTCATCGGGCGCAGCCTGACGAAGGCCGCGTCAGGAGGGCAAAATCCACTCGAACCCGCCAGGCTCGGCGTGGCGCTCGCATCGGGCGTTCACGTGGCTAACTTCAGCGCCGCCTGTGACCGCCTCCGTGCGGCTGACGCCCTCAGCTTCGTCACCGACGCACTCTCTCTCGCCACATGGCTCGACTTGTCTCTGTCCGATCCTGAGGCGGCGCGCCAAGCCGGACAACGCGGGCAAGCCGCCGTGACATCCTCGTCCGACCTGATCGAGCGGGTCGCCGCCACGCTTGCCCAGCTGACTAGACCGGCATGAACCCACCAAGCTTTTGGTCCCACGGCCGGGGAGGACTGCCCTCCCTTCTGCTTTCGCCGATCGCGCAAGCGGTTGAGCGCGTCGCCTCTCGCCGGTCGACGCACGGAGGCGAGCATGTGGGCATCCCGGTCTTCTGCTGCGGAAACGCAACGACCGGCGGTGCCGGCAAGACGACCGTGGCGCTCGACCTTCTGGACAGGCTCGCGAAACGCGGACTGCGGCCGCACGCCATCAGTCGAGGCCACGGCGGACGGCGCCATCACGCACCGCTGCGCGTGGATCCGACGATGGACGCGCGGCTGACCGGAGACGAGCCTTTGCTGCTGGCGCGGACAGCCCCAACCTGGATCTCGCGTGACCGGGTATCGGCCGCACGCGCGGCGTGGCGAGAGGGAGCAGGTTCGCTCGTAATGGATGACGGGCTGCAAAACTTTGGGCTGCACAAGGATTGCAGTCTCCTCGTGATCGACGGTGAGCAGGGCTTCGGCAATGGCCGTGTACTTCCGGCAGGTCCGCTTCGCGAGCGGCCGCTGGACGCGTTGTCGCGCTGCCGTGCGGTCGTGCTGATCGGCGATGATCGAACCGGGGTTGCCAGTCTACTCCGCGGTCATCGGCCCATCCTCCGCGCCTCACTGCGTCAGAGTGCCGAGGTCGATCGACTGCGTGGAAAGCCTATCCTCGCATTCGCAGGCATCGGCCGTCCCTCAAAATTCTTCGACAGCCTGGTGAGCGCAGGCGTGACGCCCCGGCGCTTCGTGGCGCTTCCCGACCATCACGTCTTCAGCGGCGGTGATATCGCCCGCCTTCTCGCAATCCGCGACCAGCTTGGCTCTGAAGCCGTTCTTGCCACGACCCACAAGGATGCCGTGCGGTTGCCACCGGCGCTGCGCGACCAGACAGTTGCCGTCGGCGTTTCGCTGATCTGGTCCGATCGTCGCATCGAGCATGTGATCGACGCTGCCCTGGGCGAATGCTGATGGCGATGTTGCGTCGCCTGCTCGACACTGGCGTGGCTGTCATTCGCGCCCTCGGCCCCGTGCGCGCATCCAACCTCGGCGGCTTCCTCGCTCGCTCGATCGGACCGAAACTGCCCGTGTCACGCATAGCCGATGCAAACTTGCGACGCGCCATGCCTGAGCTCGATGATGCCGCGCGCCGCCGAATCATCCGCGGCGTTTGGGACAATCTTGGCCGGACCATCACCGAGCTGCCGCACCTCGCCGACATCCCAAAGAACACGCCGAACGGACCAGGTTGGGAAATGGTGGGCGAGGAGCATCTGATCGCTCAAGCCGAACGCGGCGGTCCTGCCATTTTTGTCTCGGGTCATCTGGGCAACTGGGAAATGATGCCGCCCGCCGTTGCCACCTACGGAATGCGGATCCACAGCATGTATCGCGCTCCGTCTAACGAGACCGTCGACCAGCTGCTCGGCGACCTTCGCAGGCAGGCGATTAACCTGGAGGCCGGCGATACCGCGACCCTGTTATTCGCAAAAGGTGCAGCCGGAGCGCGGACGGCGCTCAAACACATGGCTCGCAAAGGTTATCTCGGCCTTCTGGTCGATCAGAAAATGAATGACGGCATCAAAGCGCGCTTCTTCGATCTTCCAGCGATGACCGCGCCCGCTCCGGCAGCGCTCGCGCTGCGATTTCGCTGTCCTGTCATTCCAGGTCACGTGGAGCGGCTCGGTCCTGCCAGATTTCGTCTTATTTGCGAGCCGCCTTTGCCACTTCCTGACACCGGCGACCCTCACAACGATCAGCTGACGCTTACTCAAACCGTCAACGACATTCTCGAGCGGTGGATCCGGGAGCGTCCTGAGGGCTGGCTTTGGCTTCACCGAAGATGGCCAAAAGATTAGCGACCCGAATCAATTACGACACTACTTCGTTGATGCGGGTGTTATTTCGCCAAACAATTCAGCGTCTGAGTGTCCAGTCTTATATTTCTGTCCACCTCTCAAACCATAGGAATCCGGACCTGCGGCTGGAAGGGCCAAGCGTGCTTTGCTGTCCACCTTGGACTTAGCCGTGTGAAAACAATCACTTAGAAACCGGCACAGTGGTCCGCTTTTCGGGTCCATATTGCTGTTTCAAAACCAGCTGTGACTTCTCCGACACACCAACCGATGCGTTTTCAAATCTTCGTTGGCGTACGGTTAAGCCCCTCGGTAACATCTTCGTCATCAGCCCGATAGGCGCCAGGAAAGGCCGTCGTCATGCCGAGAAGTATGCTTCCGACCAGCCGTTCGACCAAAACAGTCGCTACCATTACTGAGCCTAGTGCCGACGGCAAAGTCGTGCCCCTGCGCCTGACAATACTGCCGCGCCATCGAAGCTATCTGCTCGCTTGGTTGCAGGCAGGTGGACGCATGGGCCTTTGCGACGCAGACGTCGCAAGCGGCGATAACGCGGAGGTCTACATCTGGGTCCGCGAGAACGCAGACCCAGCCTACGCCATCCGTCCGGAGGGCATGAGCTGGTTAGTCATCGACCATCTGCGCGGCCGCAAGCTCGGCGCGTTCCGGAGCTTCGAGGCCGCCCTCTATTGTATCCGCCCCGTGTCACCCCTGGGCGAGATCGCAGCCGCCTAGAGAAGCTAGGCAGCCGGCAGCCAAATTCTGAATGTGGCGCCCTGGCCGGGCTCGCTCTCAATGCGCAACGTCCCCCGATGACGATTGACGATGTGTTTGACGATGGCGAGCCCAAGTCCAGTCCCTTCAGGTCCGCGTGGCCGGCCGGCTTCTGCACGATAGAACCGCTCGGTCAGTCGAGGCAAATGCACCTTAGCGATCCCTGCACCATCATTGGTGACGCTGATCGACACGCCGGCCCGATGCGGCACGCCGGAACTGTTTTCGGTCCTGGCCACAACCTCGATCCGCCCATCCTGCCGTCCATATTTGCAGGCATTATCGAGTAGGTTTTCGATGACCTGCACCAACTGATCTTCATCAGCCAGAACGAACGGCAGCATCTCAGGCGCAATCACTGAAAGATGCTGCCCACGTGCTGCCACCCGTGGTTCAAAGCCGTCGGC
>CAXUIA010000021.1:13829-19319 GCA_964250835.1 uncultured Acetobacteraceae bacterium
GGCACGGGGCTGCTGGCGATGATGGCGGCCCGGGCGGGCGCACGCCATGTCTATGCCTGTGAAATGCTGCCGGACTTGGCAGACTTGGCCCGCATCGTGGTGGCCGAGAACGGCTTTGCCGACCGGATCACCGTCGTCGCCAAGGCCTCCAAAGACCTCGTCCTGGGCGTGGACTTGCCGGAACGCGCCACCTTGCTGGTGACGGAGATCTTCGACGCCCTGCTGATTGGCGAAGGCGCACTACCGGCGATCGGCCACGCGCGCGAGCACCGAGGCAGCGTCAACCTTTGATTGCGGCGCCTGATGCTCCGAGATCTCTATCCTGCTCAGACTAAGCAAGTCGTCGATCAGCCGGTTCATGCGCGCCGCCTGCTCGGCCATTATCCCGAGGAACCGCGCCTGCGCCGGCGGATCATCCGCCGCCGGCCCGCGTAAGGTCTCGATGAACCCGATCAGACTGGTGAGCGGCGTACGGAGTTCGTGGCTAGCGTTCGCAATGAAGTCCGTCCGCGTCCGCTCGATCGCCCGCTCGCGGGTCCGGTCCGACAGCACCACCAGCACTCGCCCACCGCCAGGCAGCGCCGGATCGATCCCAATGACGGTCGCCACCACGTCGCGCAGCACCGGGCCAAGCGTCAGCTCAACCCGCCGGCTGACCACACGCCGCAACATCGACTGCTCGGCCGCAAATTCGATCGCCGCGCGCAGGCTAGGATGCCGCAAAACCGCCGAAATCTCGGTGCCGAACGCCACCCGCGCCGCCTCGTTGGCGCGTCTGACGCCCCGATCCGCGCCGAGCAGCACCAGCGGGTCTGGTAGCCGCTCGACGATCGCCTCCTCAGCGCCGAGCAGCGTCTCGATCAGCGGCGCACGTTCTGACAGCTTGCTTGCCAGGCGTGCAATCTCATCGCGCGCCACGCCAGTTACACCAAGCGCGTGCGCGCGCGCCTCTGGGGCGTCGATCGACCATCCGGCACGACGCGCAGTGTTGGCAAGAAAAGCGATGTCTTGGCTCCACCTTGATACCGCCCAAAGGGCAGCAACAAAGGAAGTCGCCGCACCGGTCCCAACCACCACCAGGGCCTTCGCACCGGCGCCGAGGCACATCAACGTCAAGACGCTCAAGCAAGGTCCGGCGGCCAACAAGGCCGACCAGGCAAGCAAACCGCTTGAGCCAAGCGGCCTCACACACTCACGGTCGCGGGGAGTCTCGACGCTTGTTCCTGCGACGCCAACGTCCATCAGACGCCCCGATCCAGTCGCGCTGGCGCGGGCGAGGCGCTATGCGCGCCACCACCCGGATGGATATGGAACACCGCGAGCCCACGCTGCACGCGGCCGTTCGGCTCAAGCACGAACACTCCGTCCGTCCCGGCGAACCCGTCGGCGCGTGTCAGCTGGTCCATCTCGTAACCACCATGCCCTGACAGCGCAGAGGCAAGCGCCCCCACGTCATACGCCAGATCATCAATTCGCAGGGGCGATGTGTGATAACGAGCCGTGAATGCCGCCACGAACCCGGCGCGTGCCGACGGATCGGGCGCCGCATACCAGGCGCCCGCAATCTGGCCGAGCTTCTGCGCGAATGCGCCCCAGAGCGCCGGTCCCATGATCCGCACCTGGCTCTGCTCGACGTCGTACGGATGCAGCAGGTCCAGCACCTCCTGCAACTGGGTGCCGGTGTCGCCCAGCAGCAGTGCGTCGAATGGCAGAGGCGGGACCGGTGCTGCCGCAAGCGTCTCAACCTGCGCACGAACCGCGGGGTCGCTGCTCGATCGATCAGCCTTCATCGCCGCCTCGTTCGGATGCCGGCTGTCGAACGCCGAAAGCTGCTTCATCCCGTCGTTGATGCTCGAAAAGCCCTGAGCATGACGCCCAACCACGGCCCCGCCGGCTTCTTCGGTCAAGGAGGCCGCCATGGCGTCCCCCAGCGCGTTCTCCGGGAGGAAGGCCGCAAATTTGCTGCGTCCTTCACTCCGTGCCGCGCCGACAAGCCGCACCACCTGCTGCGCTGGCGTCAGGCCAAGCACCCAAACGCCCGGCTTCGCTTCCCCAACATCGCTGGTGAACGCGAGGATCGGCACACCGGCCGGCATCGCCGCCGACGCGGCAGCACTTGTCTCCGCCGCCGTCAACGGGCCAAGGATGATCCCGTCATGTGCGGCCACCACGTGCGAGGCGGCCGCCAGCGCCCCCGCCGGCGTGCCGTGCGTATCCTGCACGTCGAGCGGCGCGCTGCCTGCCGCAAGCCGGATCGCGTTCAGCATCGATTGCCCCAGCGCCGCGTTCGAGCCCGTCAGCGGAAGAATAACGCCGATCCCCGTCGGCCCGGCAGTCGCTACCGGCAGCGGCGCCTCCACCTCCTGCGGTGGCGCCGGTCCGCCAAAACCCTGTTCTCCGTTGCAGCCCGCCAAGGCCAAGGCAACGATGACGCTCGCACGCCAGAGAGATCCAGATGTGCCAAGCCCAAAGCGGTCCGACCAGCGACGCATTCGCAGAACCCTCTTCCGAGCTGGACACCTCCGCTCGCAACGCGGATCGACCCGGCGACCGTCTTGTGCTCATTTCCACGCCCATCGGCAACCTCGGCGACATATCAAGGCGCGCCATCGAAGCGCTCTCCAACGCAGACCTCGTTCTCTGCGAGGACACCAGAACCACCGCCCGCCTACTCACCGCGTTCGGCATCAAAGCCCGGACCGAAGCGCTCCACGAGCATAACGAGGACGAACGCACTGCCTCCATTCTCGCCCGTCTCGCCTCGGGTGCACGCGTGGCCCTCGTCTCGGACGCCGGCACGCCCCTCGTCTCCGACCCCGGTTACCGGCTGGTGCGCGCCGCCATCGCCGCCGGCCACGCCGTAACCGCCATTCCGGGAGCCAACGCCGCCGTCACCGCGCTGACCCTGTCCGGCCTCCCGCCTCACCCCTTCCTCTTCCTCGGCTTTCCCCCCGCACGCGCCGGCGCGCGCCTCGAAGCCTTCCGCCAGCTCCACGCCGTCGAGCACGCCGGCCTTCGCGCCACCGCCATCTGGTACGAAGCCCCGCATCGCCTCGTCGACACGCTCGACGATCTCGCGACCATCTTCGGCGACCGCAGCGCCGCCGTCGCACGCGAGCTCACCAAGCGTTTCGAGGAGGTCGTCCGCGGCACCCCCGCGTCAATCGCGACCCATTTCCGTGCAAACGCTCCCCGCGGCGAGGTCACGGTCCTCATCGGACCACCTCCGGAAACACGCACCGGCAAGGACGACCTCGACAGCCAACTGCGCGAGGCCTTGACCAGTCTCAGCGTGAAGGATGCTGCGTCGATGGTCGCCCACGCCAGCGGGCTGCCGAAACGGACCGTCTACGCGCGAGCGCTTCAGATCCAGGGCGCCGCCCTGGATCGGCCGGGGGCGGCGCCAGAGCCGCCCGAGTTAGGACCGTAGGCCGCCTATCACCTTCCGTAGAGGCGATGTGACCCGCCATGAGGCGCTCGAACGCAAACGCTCCAGCTCAGCCGTCAAAGTCGCATTCTCACCGCGCAACACCTCCATCTGGCGGTGAAGCCCGGCGTGTGCTTCTCGCGTGTAGAACGGGTGCTCCAGGTAGCTGTCCACCCGGCCTCCGACGAACTCCAGGTCCTCCTTCAGAAACGACAGCGGAAACCGCCGCCGGAACCACGCGCGTCCCCGCGATACGGCCGCCGAATCGTTCGTCAGCAACAGCTTGTGCGGCACCAGCGCGAACGGAATGAGCGTGCCGCCGCCCGTCACGTAATCGGCGACGCCCGTCAGCACGCCCGTCCACGCGTAGCTCAGTATATCGTCGAGTGCGGCGACGCCCCCGGGCAGCAGCGTCTGCTCAGCAAGCCGAAGGTCATTCGCCGTCACCGCAGCCGTATGCCCGCCATCGATCGAGATGAACCGGAACCGCCGGTCCAGAAAACCGTGCGCCGCAAGATCCAGGCTCGACGCCTCGATGATGTCGACAGCGGCCTCCGACGCAAAACGCGCCAGATGCCGCTCGAATGTCGCACGATCGCCCGCACCCGACCGATCCACGTTCTTCGCCTGATCGCCGAACACGTCGACCGCCACCGCCCGCTCGCCCTCGCCGAGCGCGTTGGCCAGGATCAGGAACAGCCGCCCATGGTGAACCCCGATCTCACACACGTCGCCGCGCAGCCCCGAAGCGATCTGGTCCATCAGCAGGTAGGCCAGCATTGTCGCCGTCGTCGGCGAAAGCCAACCATCAACCTCGCCGATCCCGGTCTCAAGGTAGTTGGCAAGCGTCGCGAAGCGGGCCGGTAGTGCCTGGGTCAAGGGCCGTCCTGGGTTCTACGGGCTCGTAACACCGACCGATGGTTGCCGCCACTCCGCCGCTCCTACGTCCACGATCTCGGCCCCACAGACCTCACGACGGCGCCAGCCGGTCGCGTCGAGCGCCGCGCGAATGGAGCCACCCGTTCCCGGCCCTAACACCACGTGACGCACACCATGCCGGCGGACCAACGCCGCCAACTCAGCGGCAAATCCTCCTCCCGCCTCGTTGCGCTCCAAAGACAGCGTCACCGGCTCATGCTGGAAGGCGAGCGGGATGAAGCTCAGCACACCGCCCACTTGAACGAAGTCCATCCCCGACACCGCCTGCCACAGCATCGTATCGCCCGACGTGAACGGAAGCAGCAGCGCGCCGCCATCGAGCACGCGCGAGGCCTGCCCGCCCGAAAACAGGCACGGCACCTCCGCACGCGTCCAGCTTTGCCGCGCCCAGCCCGGCAGCAGACAAGCGCAGGCCAGCAGCCCGGCTCCCAACCGAGCCCATCCTGGCCGCTCCGCAATCCATAGCCCCGCCGCAACACTCGCGCCCAACGCCACATACACGCCGAGCCGGCAAGGCAGCGCACCTCGCAGCAGCGGCAGATGTTCTGGCAACCACCAAGGAAGCAACACGCCCGTCAATGATCCCCCGACCTGCAGCGCCGGTCCCAGGCTGGCAACGGCAAGAACTCCGGTCGCCACGAGAGCGGCCATCCGCCATCCAGACGCCCGACGCACCGACAAAGCCACGATCACTAGCAACGGCAGTCCAAGATACAGGTCCTGCTCCTCACCATTGCCGGTGAACCGCCGTACGATCCGCTCAGTCAGCGCGCCATGCAGCAGCTCGGCACGCGTCGGCACGATCAGGTTGAGCAGATCGTTTGAATAGACGCTCGGCGGATTAAGGAACTCAGGCATTTCGTGCGCATGGCGCTGCATGCTGATCAGCATCGGCAAAACAAGCAGGACGGCCCCCGCGAGCGCCCAACCACACTCCACCATCAGCCCGGCCGCGCGGCTTCGATCACCCACACCTAATCCCACCACCAACAGCAACCCACCCGACAGCACTGCGGTCGCGAACACCTCCGAGGAAAGCCCGAACTGCGCCGCAAGCGTCAGCGCCATCAGCATCACGAACAGCCGCCGCCCGAGCCGGCCCCGCGCACGCAGCACCGCAAGCA
>CAXUIA010000022.1:0-2419 GCA_964250835.1 uncultured Acetobacteraceae bacterium
GTCTATGACGACCGCACTCGTGATCGCGGCTTTGTCGTGATCCCCTCCTCCCTGGCTCTAGACGTTCGGTTTGGCTGGAGCTCTTCCGCCATCACCGATCGACCCGCGCAAGCCCGCACGGCTCGACTTCGGCGTCTTGTCCTCCTCCAAGCTCGAGGCGTCCATGCACCTCGCCGAACTGAAGGCCAAATCACCGGCTGACCTTCTGTCTTTCGCCGAATCACTTCAAATCGAAAATGCGTCCAGCCTGCGCAAGCAGGACATCATGTTCGCGATCCTCAAAAACCTCGCCGAGAACGATCAGGCCATTCACGGCGAGGGCACGCTCGAAATCATGTCCGACGGGTTCGGCTTCCTTCGAAGCCCCGAGTCGAGCTACCTGCCAGGCCCCGACGACATCTATGTCAGCCCGACCCAGGTTCGCCGCTTCGGCCTACGCACCGGCGACTCAGTCGAGGGCCAGATCCGCGCGCCGCGCGACGGCGAGCGTTACTTCGCACTCCTCAAGGTCAACACCATCAATTTCGAGCCGCCCGAGGCGGTCCGCCAGCGCATCAATTTCGACAACCTTACGCCGCTCTTCCCCGATCGCCGGCTCAAGATGGAGGTCGAGAACTTCCAGTCCGTCGCCAAGTCCCACAGCAAGGACTTCACCCCGCGGGTGATCGACCTCGTGGCGCCGATCGGCATGGGCCAGCGTGCGCTCATCGTGGCACCGCCGCGCACCGGCAAAACGGTTATGCTGCAGAACATCGCGACCGCGATCTCGACCAATCATCCGGAAGTCTTCCTCATCGTGCTGCTGATCGACGAGCGGCCCGAGGAAGTCACCGACATGGCGCGCAGCGTAAAGGGCGAGGTCGTGTCGTCCACCTTTGACGAGCCGGCGACGCGCCACGTCCAGGTCACCGAAATGGTGCTCGACAAGGCCAAAAGACTCGTCGAACATAAACGTGACGTCGTGATCCTGCTCGACAGCATCACGCGACTGGCGCGTGCCTACAACACGGTGGTGCCGTCGTCGGGAAAAGTGCTGACGGGAGGCGTGGACGCCAACGCGCTGCAACGTCCCAAGCGGTTTTTCGGCGCCGCGCGTAATATCGAAGAGGGCGGCTCGCTCACCATCATCGCGACCGCGCTCGTCGACACCGGCAGCCGCATGGACGAGGTCATCTTCGAGGAGTTCAAAGGCACCGGCAATTCGGAACTGATCCTTGATCGCAAATTGTCAGACAAAAGAACCTTCCCTGCGATCGACATCACCAAGAGCGGCACACGTCGCGAGGAGCTCCTCGTCGAAAAGTCGCAACTCTCCAAGATGTGGGTCCTGCGTCGCATCCTGAACCCGATGGGCACGCAGGACGCGATGGATTTCCTCCTCGACAAGCTCAAATACAGCAAAACCAACCAGGACTTCTTTGATGCCATGAACCCCTGACGGCCCCCGCTGAGGACGGCCCTCCTCATCGTCTGCGCCGTCGTCGCACTCGCCGCCGGAACTGTCTTCGCAGCCGTCGAGCGCACTCTGCCTGCCGCCAACACCACGCTGCACCTGCCCGGCCTGCGCGCCTCCGTCGACATCGCGTTCGACAGCTTCGGCATCCCACGGATCAATGCCGCCAACGAGGTAGACGCCGCCGAGGCGCTGGGCTTCCTGCACGCGCGCGATCGCATGATGCAGATGGATCTGATGCGCCGGGCGGCCGCCGGCGAACTCTCCGAGTTGATCGGCCCCGCTGGCCTGCCGATCGACCGCGCCGCGCGCCTGCTCGGGGTGCGTCTAGCCGCCGAAAACTCGCTCGCCGGGCTGCCGCCGTCCACGCGCAACACGCTCGAAGCCTACAGCCGCGGCGTGAACGCCTTTATCGCCGAGCGCGGCCGCTTCGCCGCTCCCGAATACCTCGCCCTTGGCCGGCCTCGCCCGTGGCAGCCGCTCGACAGCGTCATGTGGGCCGAGACAATGGGCCTGGCGCTCTCCGACAATCTCATCCTCGAGCTTCAAAGGCTCAGCCTTTCCGACCACCTCTCGCCCGAGGCGATCCTGTCGTTCTGGCCCACATCGACCCCCGGCCCCGTCGATCAGGCGATGCGCGCCACATCCGCCACCGTCGCACTCGCGCGCGCCACGCTCCACGTTCTGCCGCAGTTCCCGCAACCGTTCACGCTTCCCGACACCGCGTCCAACGAATGGGCGGTTGATGGACGCCACACCGTCACCGGCTTTCCCCTCCTGGCCGGCGACCCGCATCTCTCGTACGGGCTTCCCTGCCTGTGGTATCTCGCGCGGATCGACACGCTCCAGGCGTACTACTCGATCGCCGGCCGCGACCTCGAACGCGAGATCGTCCCGCTGCTCGAAGCCGAGAAGACGGGCTTGATGGTGTGGAGCCCGCTCGCCGGCGGTCTGCTCTCGGGGAAG
>CAXUIA010000022.1:2429-19296 GCA_964250835.1 uncultured Acetobacteraceae bacterium
GCCCCGGGAACGCCATTCATCGTACTCGGCCACAACCAGCACGTCGCCTGGACCTTCACCACCACCGGCGCCGACACGGAAGACCTTTTCCTCGAGCACACCACCGGCGCGGATCATTACCAGACACCAGCCGGTCCCCAACCCTTCTCCCATCGTGCCGAGCGCATCCACGTCCGAAACCATCCCGACGTCATCCTCGACGTTCGGCTCACTCGCCATGGGCCGGTGATCAGCGATCTCCCGGCCGCTTTCGACATCCCCGCGCCGAAGAACGGCACCGTCATCGCGGCGGAGATCGCGAGCCTGCTGCCCGGCAACCAAGCCGCTTTCGGCATCGACCTCGTCGAACACGCGTTGACCGTTGCGGAGGCCGGACGGGCCGCCCCGATGCTCACCGCACCGGTCCAAAACCTACTCGTCGCCGATCGGTCCGGCATCGGCCTGTTCACCACCGGCCGCGTGCCCATCCGCCGCAGCGGCGACGGCCGCCTGCCCGCGCCAGGCTGGGACGGATCGCATGACTGGGTGGGCTTCGCCTCCGGTGCCGATCTCCCCATCGTCACGGCCCCGTCCAGCGGCATCCTCGTCAACGCCAACGAGCCCGTCATCGGGACAGGCTCGACCGTTCTGCTGTCGCGCGACAGCTTCGCCGACTGGCGCAGCCGCCGAATCCGGCAGATGCTGGCCTCTCCGCGCCGGTTTGCCATCGACGACTTCACCGCACTCCAGGGCGACGTCACCAGCGCCTACGTAACGGACCTTCTTCCAGTCCTGCGAACCACGCCTCCGGCCGACAATTTATCGAAGGCCGCCCTGCAACTGCTCAGTGGCTGGGATGGAACGATGGCCGCCGACCGGCCGCAGCCACTCATCGCCGAGGCCTGGCTCACCGCCGTCACCCGCCGGCTGGCTCAGAACGCAGGCGATGCCAACCTGCTCGCGATCGCACCACTCGCCTACACGGCGCACGCACTCATCAAAGGCGGCCAGATCCGCGACCAACTTCTCTCGACCACGCTCGCCTCCGCGGTCGCGACGCTGACGGCTGCATACGGTTCCGATCCATCGGCGTGGCGTTGGGGCAACGCCCACCAGGCAACCTTCGAGAACCCGATCTGGCGAAACATCCCCATCCTGCGGCGTTTCCTCGCCGCGTCGCTGGCCGTCGGCGGCGATGCCTCGACCGTCGACGCGCAAGGATCAGCCAGCCCAGGCCCAACCTTTCCCTCCATTCACGGCGCATCATTCCGCGGCGTCTATGATCTCGCCAATCTCGATCAAAGCCGTTTTGTCATCGCCACAGGACAGAGCGACAATCCGTTCAGTCCCCATCTGCTCGACCTTGCAGCTCGATGGCAGCACGACCAGACCATCACGATCGGGCCTACCTCCAAGAGCAACGGTAATCGAGTTCACCTCGCTCCAGCCTCTGATGGACCTCGCGGCTCTGACAGGTTCTTGTCGCGACCATGCGTGCCCATGTGAAACCTGTCCTGATCTCCTCTCTGATCCTCGCGTCCTGGCACGCCGAAGCGGATGGACGGCAGGCACGCCTGTTCAAGGAACTCGCTCTCGCACCGGACGGCTCCGCGGTTGCGACCGTCGAATACGACGACCCCTCCGTCGATGGTCTCGAACCCACCCTGATGCTGGTCATCCGCAGCGTCAGCGGCAGCCCGGCTGTCACAGTCCAACTGCCTTGTCCGGCCGGTCCGGAGTGCAAGCCGAGCGACATTACCTTCTCCAACGACAGCAAGCGCGTGGCCTTCGTTCTCAGGAAGCCCGGCGACGGCCACGCCTACATCGACGACGTCAAGACCGACGGAACCGACCTCATCCAGCGCCTCGCTTTCGAAGGCGTGCTTGGCCAGCTGCATTACGGGACCGACGGCACGCTCGCCGTGCTCGCTGTTGCGGGCGCTCACAAAGAGGTCGGCGCTATCAAGGCCGGTGCACCCCTGGCAGGCGAGATCGGCGTTTCCGCCGACGAGCAGCGCATCGCGATCGTGAAAAACGGCCTTCAGTTCGTCTCGCCACAGAACCTCTACGTCTATGAATATAGCTGGCGGCCTGACGGGGCCGGCTTCGTCGCAACTGCTAGCCCCGGCAACGGCGATAACTCCTGGTGGATCGCCCGGCTGTGGAGCTTTCCGGTCAGCGGGACCGGACACGTCATTTACACGCCGCCGGCAAAACAACAGATCGCCTCGCCGGCCGTCTCACCCGACGGCAAACAGGTTGCTTTCATAGGCGGAATCATGAGCGATTTCGGTGCGACCGGCGGCGACGCATACGTTCTACCACTTGATGACCGATCAAAGCCCAGAGACGTGACACCCGGACTTCCGGCAACCGTGACCGCTCTCAAGTGGGATTGTTCCAGCTCCAACCTGGTTGCCACGACGCTACGAGGCCCGGACACCCAAATTCTCTCGCTTTCTTCGACATCGGCCCGACCCAAACCGCTTTGGACAGGGCCGGAGACTCTGACCGAGGTTACTGGTTCGCTCGCTCTTGCGTGCAAGCCTGCGCTATCAGCAGCGGTTCACGAGACCTTCTCTCAGCCTCCAGAAATCGAGATAGGCGAAATTGGTGCCTGGCACGACTTCACGCACACTAATCAAGGGCTCGAAATTCCGGTAGTTGCGCGAAGCCTGATATGGAAGAGCGACGGTCTGTCGGTTCAAGGATGGTTGCTGCAGCCCGCGGATCACGCGAACAGCGATAACCAGCGCATGATCACGATTGTGCATGGCGGGCCAAGTTCGGCGTCCACACCGGAGTACATTGTTCAACGCCGAGGGCGATGGCTTCTCGACGCAGGCTACGATGTCTTTCTGCCCAATCCGCGGGGGAGCTTCGGACAAGGCGAAGCATTCACCCTCGGGAACGTTCGTGATTTCGGTCACGGGGATCTACGTGACATCCTGGCTGGCGTCGATGCAGCAGAACGCGTCGCGCCGATTGATCCAGAAGCGATCGGGCTCCTGGGTTACAGCTATGGCGGCTACATGACGATGTGGGCTGTTACTCAGACAAATCGCTTCAAGGCCGCTGTCGCCGGCGCCGGTGTATCCGATTGGCTGTCCTACTATGGCGAGAACGGAATAGATCGTTGGATGATCCCGTTTTTCGGAGCCAGCGTCTATGACGATCCTGCGGTATACGCGAAGTCGTCACCCATCAACTTCATCAAGCATGTTCGTACGCCGACGTTCGAGTATGTCGGCGATCGTGATCTCGAATGTCCTATGCCTCAAACTCAGGAGTTCTGGCACGCGCTCACCACGTTTGGCGTTCCAACGGAGTTCGTCGTCTACCCAGGCCAGGGTCACGAACTTCATAGTGCTGTCGATCGAGCAGATGCGAAACGGCGAACGCTCGCGTGGTTCGCACGATGGCTGCAGCCGCCCTCATGATGATCACGGAATAAGAATTGTACTGCCCGTTGTCTCGCGTGCCTCGAGTGCACGATGAGCTTCAGCCGCATCGGCCAACGCGTATCGTTGATCAATCCTGACTTTCACAATCCCGCTCGAGACAGCGTCAAACAGGTCCCGAGCCGTTTCCACCAACTCGGCACGTGACGCTATATGCGTTGCCAACGTAGGCCGAGTGACGAACAGGCTGCCTTTGGCTGCAAGAATACTGAGATCGAGACCTTTAATCTCGCCCGTAGCGTTCCCGAAGCTGACCATCAGGCCGCGCGGCGCGAGGCAATCAAGACTCGCGTAAAAGGTTTCCCTGCCGGTTCCATCGTAAACCACTTTGGCCATCTTGCCGTTGGTCGCGCGCTTAACCTCGACAGCGAGATCATCGATCCCGACAATCACCTCATCCGCCCCGCACGAGTGAGCGATCGCCGCCTTCCTCGTGGTCGAGACGACGCCGATGACGTGCGCACCAAGATGCTTCGCCCATTGGCATAGAATCGTACCGACACCACCTGCCGCGGCATGAACGATGATCGTGTCACCAGCTTGAACCCGATACGTTCGTCGAAGAAGATACTGAGCTGTCATGCCCTGCAGCATCATGGCGGCCGCCAACTCCGGCGCGACATCCTCCGGCAAGACCACAACGCGATCTGCCGGGACGGTGCGCAGTTGCGCATAGGCGCCTAAAATACTCGCATAGGCAACGCGGTCACCAAGTCTGACATCATGGACGCCTTCTCCCACCGCTTCGACGGTCCCGGCTCCCTCCATGCCAATGACCGCGGGTAAGCCCGGCAACTTGTAAAGTCCGGTTCTGAAATACACATCGATGTAATTAAGACCAACAGCGGCATGACGGATGAGGACTTCACCTGCACCTGGCGTTGGGGTCGCAACATCGTCCCACCGTAGAACCTCCGGTCCACCAAGGCTGTGAATACGAATGGCTTTCGGCATCAACTTCAACTCCAAGGCCTCTAACGACCGGGCCTGTATAGGTTTCTCCCGAAATCCAACAAATGCCATCCTATCGTTCTGCCAGAGATCTACACGTCGACGTTGCGACGCGTGAACCAGGCTGTGAGCAGAAATCAAGATACTGTCTTCGCCCTTGCGACCGCTATGGGCCGCGCCGGCATTGCTATCATAAGGATCAGCGGTCCTCAGGCCGGTGATTGTCTCGATCGTCTGGCGACAACCCGACCTCAACCGCGTCGCGCGACACTGCGCCCTCTGGTCGGCCAAACAGGTGAGCTTCTCGACCGCGCGCTCGTACTTTGGTTTCCCGGACCCCGAAGTTACACCGGCGAGGATTGCGCTGAATTTCATCTTCACGCGGGATCGGCCGTCATAGAGGCGGTCGCCGATGCTCTCCGACAAGCCGGCGCTCGTCCCGCCGAGCCTGGCGAGTTCACGCAGCGTGCATTCCTGAACGGCCGCATCGATTTGCTCGAAGCCGAAGGCATCGCTGACTTAATCGAGGCGGAGACACAGTCCCAGCGACGTCAGGCACTTGCCCAAACGACAGGCGCGTTGAGCGAGGTTACACGAGGTTGGATGCGACGATTAACGACGATCGTGGGACGCCAGGAAGCGCACATCGATTTTCCAGATGAGGCGGACGACGTCGCGGACGACGAGATCAATCAACGTATCGCATCTCTCGAGCAAGATCTGGCAAAACATCTTTCCAACGGGGCACGGGGAGAAGCGCTCCGGCGTGGTGTCGTTGTAGCCCTTATCGGTGCACCAAATGTCGGCAAGTCCAGCCTGATCAATGCGCTAACAGGCCGAGACGTCTCTATAGTAACAGATCGTCCCGGTACCACGCGCGATCTCGTCGAGGCACGGATCGTGCTCGGCGGTATACCTGTCAGCCTGGTAGATACGGCAGGCCTCCGTGACACCCACGATGAAATTGAACAGGAGGGTGTCAAGCGGGCGATGCGCGCCGAACGTGACGCGGACGTCAGACTGCTGCTGAGTGATGATGTCAATGAGAAAGTGGCCTCAACAAACATCGCGACATCGTCGCTATGGGTCGCCAACAAGATCGACGTCAAGGCAGCACCGCTTGGCGCGATCGGCGTAAGTGCCCGAACCGGCGAAGGTGTGGAGATGTTGCGTGCGCAGCTCACCGAGACAGTCCAGCGCCTGGCGGCGGACGGCTTAAACCCAGTTATCACGAGAGCTCGACATCGACACTGTTTGGAGACAACGCTACTTCATCTCAGGACAGCCGCGCAGCTCAAGGACGCTGAGTTGAGAGGTGAGGAACTAAGACTGGCGCTCACCTCGCTCGGAGCACTCGCGGGCGCAGCCTCAACCGAGGACATCCTGACGGAGATCTTCTCAACGTTCTGCATAGGTAAATAGCGTGAGATCGATGTTCGACGTCATCGTTGTCGGTGGTGGGCACGCAGGATGTGAAGCAGCCGCCGTCTCAGCGCGAATGGGTGCGGAAACGCTTCTTCTCACGCATGATCTCGACAAAATCGGAGAGCTCTCATGCAACCCCGCCATCGGCGGCATCGGGAAAGGCCATCTTGTCCGAGAAATTGATGCTCTTGACGGCATTATGGGCCGTGCAGCTGACATGGCCGGCATTCACTTCAAATTGCTGAACCGCAGCAAGGGTCCCGCCGTTCAGGGGCCGCGTGCTCAGGTCGACCGCTACCTCTATCGCACCAGCGTGCGTCAACTTCTTGATGAAACGCCACACCTCACGTTGCGAGCAGGTGCAGTCGCCCGCCTTACCATGACCGGCCAATGCGTTACGGGCGTGCTCTGCGAGAATGGAGACGCAATTCTTGCACGGTCGGTCGTCCTGACCACTGGCACATTCCTCAACGGTGTCATCCATACTGGACTGGAGTCGGCAGAGGGAGGCCGCCGTGGAGACAAGCCATCGAAACTGCTCGCCCGCTATTTGCAGTCTTTAGACTTGAGGATGGGCCGTCTGAAGACGGGAACACCACCGCGGCTTTCCCGCTCCACCATTCGATGGGACGACCTTGGAGCGGACCCAGGTGATCAACAACCAGAGTTCTTCAGTCGACTGACCGATGGTCTGTCAGCCCCGCAGACATCGTGTCGCGTGACTACAACAACAACCGAAACTCATGCCCTTATACGGACCCATCTGCATAAGTCGGCCTTGTTCGGCGGCGCGATCAGCAGTCGCGGACCCCGCTACTGTCCTTCGATTGAAGACAAGGTTGTGCGTTTCGCGGACAAATCATCGCATCACGTCTTCCTCGAGCCGGAAGGCACCATCGATGGCCCGTTCGGCGACATTGTTTACCCGAACGGTATCTCAACCAGTCTACCCGAAGACATACAACGGGCCGTCGTTGCGACTATACCCGGTCTGGAGCACGCGAAGATCCTTCGTCCTGGCTACGCGATCGAGTATGATCATGTCGATCCGCGCGAACTCGACGCATCATTGCGCGTCAAGAAGCATGATGGTTTGTTCCTCGCTGGCCAGATCAATGGAACCACCGGTTATGAAGAGGCTGCAGCACAGGGGATAATTGCGGGCATCAACGCCGCCCGTCGAGCTCAACGTCTCGATCCAGTGATCCTCCGACGTGAGCAGGCGTTCACTGGTGTTCTTATTGACGACCTGACAACGTGTGGGATCACTGAGCCCTACCGCATGTTCACGTCCAGATCAGAGTTTCGTCTCACGTTGCGAGCCGACAACGCAGATCTCCGACTAACCCCGCTGGGCATCGCTATAGGTTGCGTCCGTCCCACACGTCGATACCTTTTCGACAACGACGCAGCTCTGATGGAGGCCGCCGTAAGTCGAGCTCGACGAGAGCCGGTGCCAGGTAATAGATCTCCGCTTATGAGTTTTCTGGCTGGCCGTCCTGACCCGAACGCGATCATTGCGGTCGCTCCCTGGGTTGCAGAGCTCCCACAACGTGTGAAAACTCACTTGATGACGGAAGCGGTGTATGATGGCTATTTGGCAAGGCAAGCGCGCGAAGTCGCACGATTGGGGTCCGAACACTCGATCAGCATCCCTTCAGATGTGGATTACAATCGCATCGGAGGTCTGAGTGCCGAGATGATCGAGAGGTTGGAGGAGGTTAAGCCCACCAACTACGCACAGGCACGTCGTATACCCGGCATTTCTCCTCCGGCCTTGCTGGCAGTGTTGGCGCACGTGCGTCATCTGGACCAACGTGCCTGACACACAAGCACATAATGTTTCACGTGAAACATCTGCTCGCCTCCACCTCTTCGAAGTTTTGCTGGTCAAGTGGAATCAGCGGATCAATCTTGTTGGACCTCGGGAAATCTCGCGGCTGTGGACACGCCATATCCCTGAGAGCCTTCTTCTTGCCGCTCTCGTTCCTGAAGGCAGTGCAGTCATCGATCTGGGTTCCGGTGCGGGTTTTCCCGGCCTGATGATCGCCATTGCATGCAACACCAGGGTCACACTAATCGAATCCGACAATCGCAAAGGTGCGTTCCTTCGCGAGTGTGGGCGTGAGCTTCAGCTTGCTATCAGCGTGATCACAGAACGTGCAGAAATCTACACCGGATCGTTGGCGGACGTCGTCACTGCACGTGCGTTTGCTCCGCTTGCCCGTCTGCTGGCCATCGCTCATCCGCTGCTGCGACCAACTGGGCGCTGCTTGCTGCTGAAAGGCGCACGGGTAGACGCAGAATTGACGGAAGCGCAACGCAAGTGGCAGATGACCGTCGTCCGGCACCCTGGTCTGGCGACGGGCGATGGTTGCATCCTTGAGGTATCCCATCTGCAGCGCATCAACCAACCTGTCGGCTAACGCTCCGTACATCCTGGCCATCACGAACCAAAAAGGCGGTGTGGGTAAAACGACCACCGCAATCAATCTGGGAGCTGCTCTAGCCGAGCTAGGCCACAAAACCCTGTTGGTCGATTTGGACCCTCAGGGGAACGCGTCCACCGGATTAGGCATTGCCAGAGCCCGCCGCCGTGATGGAACCTACACCGTTCTGCATGATCCAACCCTTCTTTCCAAGGTCATTCAGACGACTGCGGTGCTAAATCTCACTCTGCTTGCAGCCGATCGCGATCTCGCTGGAGCTGAAATCGAGCTGGTCGGTATAGAACAACGGGAGTTTCGTCTTCGTGAGGCTCTCAAAACTCATCGCGAGCAAACCGACGCTACTGAATTCGTCCTGATTGATTGTCCACCGAGCCTTGGATTGCTGACGCTAAATGGCCTAGTGGCCGCAGACGCGGTGTTGATCCCCTTGCAATGTGAGTTCTTTGCTTTGGAGGGCGTCGGTCATCTCACCCAGACGATCGAACGACTGAAGCGAGGTCTGAATCGCGCCATCATCATAGAAGGCATCGTGCTGACCATGTATGATCGCCGTAACAACCTGTCCGAGCTCGTCGCTGCGGACGCGCGCGCCTTTTTCGGAACAGCTGTCTTTAACACCATCATCCCTCGCAACGTCCGGGTCTCAGAAGCCCCAAGCCATGGTAAGCCGGTCTTGACTTACGACACGCGATCCATCGGTGCTCAAGCCTATCGGGAGTTGGCTAGGGAAGTGATCGAGCGTCGGGCGCGTCACCATGGGTGAGCGCAAAGATCGTCCATCCCGGCTTGGCCGCGGTCTCGTATCCCTACTTGGGCAAGATATCGAGGGTCCTGCCTTCGACAAGGCCCAGCCTCAAAGCCTTTTCATCACGGCGCTAGAGCCCGGCCGTTTTCAGCCCCGTCGAGATGTAGCCGAAACATCCCTTGAAGAACTAACAGCCTCGATCAAAGCTCACGGAGTGCTGCAGCCTATACTTGTTCGCCCACATTCAAGCCGCGCCAACGCATACGAGCTAATCGCAGGCGAGCGACGTTGGCGTGCGGCGCAACACGCTGGACTGGATCACGTCCCGGTTCTCGTCCGCGACTTGGATGATGCCACGGCAATGGCGGCCGCGCTGATCGAAAACCTACAACGTCAGGATCTCAACGCCATCGAAGAGGCTGAAGGACTAAAGCGGCTTGCCGAAGAATTCGGTTTAACTCAGGAGACGGTTGCAGCGTCCGTGGGCAAATCAAGAAGTCATGTCACGAACACGCTGCGTCTGCTGGCCTTGCCTCCTTCTGTTCAGCAGGACGTAAGACGCGGTACCCTGTCAGCCGGCCATGCGCGCGCTTTATTAACCCATCCAAACCCAGCGCTGGCGGCGCGAACAGTTCTCTCACGAGGATTGAACGTACGACAAACAGAAGCTTTGTCTCGCGGTCCCGGCCGACAGCCTGGCTCAAAAGCAGACACTTCATCTTCCTTGGATATCGCGGCCTTGGAAAAAGACATGACAGAGTCACTGGGTATAAAGACAAAGGTGACGTTTAATGGTGGGGGTGGCCAGTTAACCCTCTTTTACAGTTCGCTTGACCAACTTGAAGGCCTCGTTCAACGGCTGAAGACAACGCTGTAAAAGTCGGATGCCAGGGTTGCGCTCATCGCTCAAGTCTCCTACCTCATCGCGACGGACGAAGTGCGGGCGCATAGCTCAGTTGGTAGAGCAGCTGACTCTTAATCAGCGGGTCCAAGGTTCGAGCCCTTGTGCGCCCATTTCCGCAAGAATTAGAATGGTTGTGCAATAGCCATCACGACGATGATAAGCATCAGCGCCGTGGGCACCTCATTAGCAAACCTAAAAAATCGCTGAGGCTTGACATTCCTATCGTGCAGGAATGCCTTTCTCCACCCACTGCAAGCCCCGTGAAACCCGAATAAAAGGACGACACTTGCCAGCTTCACATACCACCACCCATCGGTCCAGCTTACAGCACCGGGAGTGAGCACAAGTATCGTTCCGAAGAGAAGCGACGCAAACATGGCAGGAAGGGCAATTTGGTTGCTGAGGCGATACTCCATGACCTTAAAGCGTTCGCTTGACTCGGACCCAGTTGTGGTCTGGCAATGATAAACGAACAGCCGGGGCAGGTAGAGAAGCGACACCATCCAGGCGATAACGGCTATGACGTGGAGTGATTTCGTCCACAAATAAAACGGCGCCAAAGCTGCAATCGTCACTCAACCATCTCCGGAAGTCTCGCTGGCTCACAAATCACCGCACGGCGATTGGGGCAATCTTTATACTCAGACGGACAAAGCCGGCCGCCTTGATGTGAGCAAAGACCAGGTCCGTCCTCAACAGCACACCTGACAAGTCTGCCTAGAGCCGCAATGAATAGGTCATCGGAGTTCTGCGCGGGAGCCCGAAAATAATGCGGAACACCGAGCCGCGCTGCGACGTCTCGATATTCGATGTCAAGCTCCACGAGCGTCTCGGAATGATCGGACACGAACGCAATTGGGATGACAAGCACACCAACCTGATCGGTTGCGGCTTTCTCGATCTCGTGCTCGATACTTGGTTCCAGCCATTTTTGCGGTGTAGCTCGAGATTGGAAGCACACCACCGCGTCGTTCTCGGCGCTGTCACGTCTTGTGTCCTGCGAAAGACGCTTCAGCAAAGCCTCCGCAGTGCGTTCGATCTGGACCCGGTATGGATCTCCCCGATCCACAATCACCTGCGGCAAGCCATGAGCTGAGAACAAAATACGGAGCTTTCCGTCCGGCCCGATAGCGGAACGAGCTTCGTCAATGGCGCGTCGAATAATACGCGCTGTCGCATCAATATAGTGCTCGTCCGCGAACCAGCAGCAGATCGTCGTCGTCTCGGCGCAAAGCCCATACCTTGCTGCCGCCCGACGCCAATCGGCTATCGAACTCCCACTCGTTGTCGTCGAGAAGTGCGGATACAGTGGGAGAAGCACAACCCGATCAGGCTTGAAATCAGCCACTGCCCGCACCGCCTCCGCCGCGAACGGATGCCAATATCGCATGGCGACGAAGCAACGTGCGTCGAAGTCGCGCGTCAAGTGCTCATCAAGCAGCTGAGCCTGCGCATTGGTGAGCTCAAGGAGCGGGGACTTTCCCCCCAACAGAGCGTAGTTTTCAGTTGCTGGCTTGACCCTGGCCCGAGCAATGATCTGAGCCAGCAACGGCCTCACAAAGAACGGCACGCGCAGGATGGCAGGATCACGGAAAAGATTAAGAAGAAAGGGCCTGATCGACGATGGTTGATCAGGACCGCCAAGATTGAACATCACGACGGCCAGTCGCTTGCGCCGGCTGACCGTCATCCCGTCTGCCGTGCCTGAAGGGACAATCGCGTCGATCAGCGGTGAATGGTTCATAACGCACGAAGCCCCTCGATTAAGGCGCCGACATGCTCCGGCGAGGTCGCCGGCAGAACTCCATGCCCCAAATTGAACACGTGCGGCCGGCCTCTCAGACCAGTCGCAATGTTGATCGCTTGCTCCATCATATCCGGGCCACCAGCCACCAGCACAAGAGGGTCCAAGTTGCCTTGGACGGCCACCGTGTCAGCGAGCTTGGACGCAACCCGCACCATGTCGGCAGACGTGTCGAGAGCGACGCAATCGACGCCGGTTATGTCAGCATAAACATCAGCGACCTGGCTGGCGAGACGCGGAAAGCCAATCAGCTTAACCATCGGAAATCGATCCTTGAGCGCCGACTGAATGATCTGAGTAGGTGTCACCACCCATCGCTCAAATTGTGACGGGGGAAGCAAACCGGCCCAACTGTCAAACAGCATAACCGCTTCGGCGCCCGCCTCGATCTGTGCCGCGAGATACACGATCGTCGCCTCGATCAGCACATCGATCAGACGGCCGAACAGGTCCGGCGCCCGATAGGCCATGCAGCGCGTTTCGATGAAATCTCTCGTCCCGGAGCCATCGACCATGTAGCACGCCACCGTGAATGGCGCGCCTGCGAAGCCGATCAAAGCCGTGTGGGGAAACTGTTCTGACAGGGTAGCACCAACCTGGCGAACCGTCTCAATGATCGGTCGCGTCGCCTCCAACAGATCACCGGGTCGCAAAGCCTCGAGCGAGCGGCAGTCGCGAATGGGCGTCAGGACCGGGCCTTCGCCGTCCACGAACTCCAAAGACTGACCAAGTGCCCACGGCACCATGAGGATGTCGCTGAACAGGATGGCCCCATCCATGCCGAACCGGCGAATGGGCTGCAGCGTGATTTCGCTCGCAAGATCAGGAGTCGTGCATCGCGTGATGAAGTCTGCCTGTTCGCGCAGTGCTCTGAACTCAGGCAGATAGCGCCCGGCCTGCCGCATAAGCCACACGGGTGGCGGCCAAATCGGAGTGCCCTGCAAAACTGTCAGCAACTTCTTCTCGTTCATCATCCGTGCCCAATCTACTCCCGGTCCCATCACCTTAGAGAATTCTAGGAAGGATGGGGTGATAGAGGGCACTGTGGATGTCGGGGTACAACGCATCCTGCAAAGGTCCCCCAGCGTTATCCACATCTCATTTTGTGAACGTGTCGCTGTCAGGCTCGGACAGTTCAAGCCATCCGCCGTGAAGCCATGCCGCCTGAACTTTCTCCCCGGTCACAGATCGAGCAAGTAATCCACACCGTGCGACAGCTCACCTGCCCCGCCGCGCTTTATGTCCCCTTGATTCACCCTATCCTTGTTTCTGATGACAGACATTAGCCTCAACCTCCACCTCGTCTCAGACGCGACAGGCGAAACCCTGAACGCAATCGCGCGGGCGACGATCTCCCAGTTCGAGCACGTCACCATCCACTATCATCGTTGGACACTGATCCGGACCCGCTTCCAGCTCCATCGCGTGCTCGAAGGGATAGAAACCGAGCCCGGCCCGGTATTCTCAACGGTGGTGGACAAGGCGCTTCGGAGCGATCTTGAGACGACCTGTGCCCGGTTCGGTGTTCCGGTTGTCAACGTCCTCGATCCCGTCCTGTCGGTCTTGCAGGAGACGATTGGCGCGACGGCCGCGGCACGGCCGGGCCGCCAATATGTTCTCGATGCCGACTATTTCCGTCGAATAGACGCGATGCACTTCGTCGTCGCTCATGACGACGGGCAGGCACAGGCGGGCATCCCGGAAGCAGACGTGGTGCTCGTTGGCGTCTCCCGGTCATCCAAAACGCCGACTTCGCTCTACCTTGCCAATCGCGGCGTGAAGGCGGCGAACGTTCCGCTCGTTCCCGGTCTCCCCGATCCACCCGGTCTCGAAAATCCGCCGGTCCCTGTCGTCGGGCTAACGCTTGATCCGGTGGCACTAATCGACATCAGACGCCATCGCCTCAAGCTGATTGCCCACGGCGCGAACACCGGCGTCATGCGACAAACCGAAGGTGACTACGTGAACCTCGAGGCCGTGAAGGCGGAACTGCTTTGGGCGCGCCGTCTTTGCACCCGGCGCGCTTGGCCCGTCATCGACGTCACCCGCCGCTCGATCGAGGAAACGTCTGCCACCGTGCTGCAGCTCATGCAGGCCTGGCATGATCGTCGCGCTCGTTCGAGCCAGCGACAATCCGACGCGGCGTCGCCGTGACGTGGCCCGCCTGGCAGCGCGTCGACCCGCCGCTCATCCTTGCCAGCGCCTCTGCAGCGCGGCGTTCACTTCTCGCACGGGCTGGCCTCTGCTTTGACGTCTGTCCTTCCGAGGTGGACGAACGTTTGCTGAAGCGACAGGCTGACCATGAGCAATGGGAGCCATCCAGACTTGCTCTCGAGCTCGCTGGAGCTAAAGCTCTTCGGGTGTCGTCGCATCGCGCCGACGCGCTCGTCATTGGTGCAGACCAGGTACTTTGCGTTGAAGGCAAACGCATCGACAAGCCGCGGACGATTGCGCAAGCTCGCGACCAGCTCAGCGTCTTAAGGGGCAAACGACATCTGCTCCATACAGCCACTGTGCTCGCAAAGCGTGGCCGAACCGTTTGGCAGCACATCGTGACGCCCGTCCTCCTGACCCGGGATTTTTCAGACACTCTGCTCGATCTTTATCTTGTCTCCGAAGGCGACATATTGCTGTCGTCTCCAGGTGCCTGTCGGGTCGAAGAAAGGGGCGCTTTGCTTTTCGAAGCAATCGACGGTGAACAAAGCGCCATCATGGGCCTGCCTATGCTGGCTGTGCTCGAAGCCTTGCGACGACAAGACGTCATCATGAGCTGACCACCAATGACCTTGCCCGTGCTATCGCCCCGGTCTATAGCCGGCCGCGGATGGGGTCGTAGCTCAGTTGGTAGAGCGCCTGAATGGCATTCAGGAGGTCAGGGGTTCGATTCCCCTCGGCTCCACCATCACACCCGCTGATCTCGTTCTTGATCGCGTCGACAGGATGACGGGCTCGATCGTCACGTATCCTGCTTAGGCGGATCCAGGACAATCATCAAACGGCTGACGCCAGTCAGCAGACCAGGCACTTACGGGCGCCAACTCTGCATAGAGAACCGAACCAACCTTGCAAGGCTCAAGCCAGGGGACCGCGCCAGATGAAATGCTAGTCAAGAAGCGTCATGGCGGAGTTGACGAATTTCTGGTTGTTTCGTTCGCTGGGACCTAATTTGCCCAACACCGCCATTCCCTCCAGAGTACAGACCAAAAACCGGGCAAGAGAAGCGCTCGGCATGGAGGACGTAATACTCCCTTCTTGCTTTCCCGCATCGATCGTTGCCGTGAGTAAAGACTCCACAGTTCCATAAAGGTCTGAAAGGCGGCTTTCGACCTCCCGATCAACAGCGGCCATCTCTATCGTCGCCGCTGTGCTGAAGCCCCCTTTTCGGCCCGAGGAACCTGCTGTGTCCTTGGCGGCCTGGCGGAGCATCTCCCGAACAGCAGCCCGCTTGTCATTCCGCGATAAGATCTTCTCCAAACGGCTCAGGCGCATCTCAATGAACGTATCGAGCGCGGCAAGATAGATCGATCGCTTGTCTTCGTAGGCCTTGTAGATGCTTCCGCGCGTCAGTCCCATCCCTTCGATCAGGTCCGGAAGCGAGGTCGCATGAAAGCCGTTCTGCCAGAAAACTTCCATGGCATCTTGGGTGGCAACGTCGATATCGAACTCTCGAGGGCGCCCAGGCCGTCCGGTTGTGACTTTCATCGCGTGTCTTTCAGGAAACAGGATCCCGGCAATCAGCGAGCCGGCTGTCCAATACTATCGCATCATTCGGGATCGAAACGCAATGACGCGATAGTCGCCAATCGTCCGCCAAAGCCTTAAACTACTGACACCTGGTTCCGATCATGTGTCCTGGTTCTGCAAACCAGCGTTCGCGCGTGCCTCGGCCACAAAACGTCGTTCATGACGTTTCAGGTATGACACGACCAAAACAACCCCGCAAATCACAGAAATCCCGACTACGCCGCCAATCCAGCCACGGAGGCGTTGGATTTCGAGACCGAACGAGTAAGCGCCCAGCCCATAAACGACCGCCCAGCAAGCTCCGCCCAAGGTGTTCCAAATCAGAAACCGCCGCCATGCCATCTGATTGGCGCCTGCGAGAAGTGCCGCCAGCGTTCTCAGCACGGCGACGAAACGGGCTGCAAAAACGACGAGCCCCCCAAAGCGCGCAAACAAATACCGACCAAGCAGAAGCCGGTCCGGCGTCAGGCCGATCACCCGCCCATATTTGGTCAGCAGCCGAAAACCCATAGTTCGGCCAACGAGATAGCCAACATTGTCGCCGATAACCGCGCCGGCGACCGAAGCCGCTACGACCCATCCGATCGACAGGCGATGGGTGGCCGCGCAAAACAGGGCGGCGGCAATCATCATGCTTTCTCCAGGCAACGGTAACCCGGTGGCCTCGAGACCAACCACCACTCCGACCAGTCCTGCGCCGTAGTGGGAAATCAGACCTTCAAACGGAAACGACATGAGTGCCGGTCTTGTCCGACCACCCGCCCCCCTGTCCTAATCGTCGTCCTGGCTTCGCCGCATCAGTATCTCACGCTTGCCGACATGGTTGGCAGCACCCACCATCCCCTCCTTTTCCATCTGCTCAATCAGCTTGGCCGCCCGATTATAGCCGATGTTGAGATGGCGCTGGAGGAAACTGGTGCTCGCCTTGCCTTCCCGCGCCACGATCGCGACCGCCTGGTCGAACAGGTTCGTCTCGTCGAGCAGATTGCCTTGCGCCGGTCCCGAGGAGCCGCTCCCCTCATCCTCGTCTTCAGTCACGTCGTCGATGTAGTCAGGCGCACCCTGCTCCTTGAGGTAGGCCACGATTTCCTCAACCTCCAGATCCTCCACGAACGGCCCGTGCACGCGCGTGATCCGGCCACCGCCCTGCATGTAGAGCATGTCGCCCTGGCCAAGCAGTTGCTCGGAACCCTGTTCGCCGAGGATAGTCCTGCTGTCGAACTTGCTGATCACTTGAAAGCTGATCCGCGTCGGGAAATTCGCCTTGATCGTTCCAGTAATCACGTCCACCGACGGGCGCTGCGTTGCCGTGATGACGTGAATGCCGGCAGCGCGCGCCATCTGTGCGAGCCGTTGAACAGCGGCTTCGATCTCCTTGCCGGCCACCATCATCAGGTCGGCCAT
>CAXUIA010000023.1:0-2045 GCA_964250835.1 uncultured Acetobacteraceae bacterium
GGCCTATGCGCGCGTGGCGGAGGGGCGGGGCTTGGGGGTGATCGTGGCGGGCGCTGGCGGTGCGGCGCATTTGCCTGGCATGTGCGCCGCATGGACGAGCCTGCCGGTGCTCGGCGTGCCGATCGTCGGACGCGCGCTGCAGGGTGTAGATAGCCTGCTTTCGATTGTGCAGATGCCCGCGGGGGTTCCGGTGGGAACGCTTGCGATCGGCGAGGCGGGCGCCGTCAACGCGGCTCTGCTGGCGGCGTCGATCCTTGCGCTGAGCGATGACGCGCTTGCAGCGAGGGTGGCGGCCTGGCGCGCCGAGCGGACCGCGTCGGTCGCCGAGACCCCGGCGTGACATTGCCGCCCGGTTCGACGATCGGGATTGTAGGCGGTGGGCAGCTTGGCCGGATGCTGGCGATGGCTGCAGCCCGGCTGGGTTATCGCTGCCTAGTGCTGTCGCCGGACGAGGATGATCCGGCGTCTCAGGTGGCGCCGCACGTGCGCGGCGACTACGAGGACGAGGCGGCGCTGACGGTATTCGCGCGCGCGGTCGACGTGATAACGTTCGAATTTGAGAATGTGAGTGCCGCGGGGCTCGCGCGCCTTGCGTCGCTGGTGCCGGTGCGGCCGTCGCCCGAGGTGCTGCGCGTAAGCCAGGACCGGATCGTCGAGAAGGCGTTCCTCAACGAGGCGGGTGTCGCGACGGCGCCGTGGCGCGCGGTGGATGATGCGGCTTCGCTGGAGGCTGCGGGCGGAGCGCTGGGCTTTCCCTGCGTGCTGAAAACGAGGCGGTTTGGCTACGACGGCAAGGGTCAGGCAGTTGTGCATGACGCGGACGAGGCACTGCGCGCGTTGAACGCGTTGAGCGGCGCGGACCTGATCGCGGAAGGATTCGTCGATTTCGCGCGCGAACTCAGCGTTGTGGTGGCACGCGGCGCGGACGGCATGATGCGGGCATTCGACCCGGTGGAGAACCGGCATCGGAACGGCATCCTCGACGTGACGCTGGCGCCGGCGCGGGTGACGGCGGAGACAGCGGCGGAGGCGACCTCCCTCGCGCGGCTGACGGCCGAGAGGCTTGCTGTGGTGGGATTGTTGGCGGTCGAGATGTTTGTCGATCGGGATGGGCGCGTGCTCGCCAACGAAATAGCACCGCGGCCGCACAATTCAGGCCATTGGACGATCGACGCCTGCGCAATTGATCAGTTCGAGATGCATGTGCGAGCGGTCTGCGGTTTGCCATTGCCGCCGGCAAGTCGGCACTCGGATGCGGTGATGCGCAACCTGATTGGGCCGGAGGGGATGGCATTGTGGCCGGACCTGCTGTCGCGGCCTGGTGCAATCGTGCATCATTACGGTAAGTCGGACGCGCGGCCCGGACGAAAGATGGGGCATGTGACGACGCTTTTCCCGCGCGGCGCATTACCGGGAGATCTGGGGATTGAGGCGGTGTTCGTTGACCGCGCGCCCGATGGACACGGAGGGGTAGAATGATCACGCTGCATACGTGGGCGACACCGAATGGGCGAAAGATCTCGATCATGCTTGAGGAGATCGGCGAAGCCTTTGACGTCATTCCGGTCGACATCACGGCGGACGCGCAGTTCAAGCCGGAATTCCTGGCAATCGCGCCCAATAACAAAATCCCGGCGATCGTGGACGACGCGGTGGAGGGCGCACCGCTTACGATCTTTGAAAGCGGCGCAATCCTGTTCTATCTGGCCGAGAAAAGCGGCCAGCTGCTGCCCGCCGCGATCCATGAGCGGATGTCGGTGCTCGCCTGGCTTACCTGGCAAATGGGCGGGCTTGGGCCGATGCTGGGGCAGCTTGGCTTCTTTGCCGTCCGCTCCAAGGAGAAGGCGCCCCTAGCGATCGACCGGTTCCGCACCGAAGTGGACCGTCTAATACGGGTGATGGACACGCGTCTGGCGTCGGTCCGCTTCCTCGGTGGCGAGACGTACTCGATCGCAGACATCGCCTCCTATCCGTGGATCGTGGCCGCTTCGACATTCCTGGCGGTACCGCTTGAAGAGACGCTGGCCGCCGTTCCGATTGTCATA
>CAXUIA010000023.1:2125-14860 GCA_964250835.1 uncultured Acetobacteraceae bacterium
CACGGCGGCGGTGCGTTCGTCGGCAAGCGTCCAGTCGTGCATGCCGTCCGCCATGGCCGGGACGTAATAGAACAGATCACGATCGGCGGTTTCGAACCAGAACCGGATTGGCTTGACTGGGCTGTTGGTGATGAGCGGCGAACCGTCATTCTCGGTGGTCGGCGTTATGGTTTTGCCGTTCACGACAAGACTTGCACGCGGCGGTCCGGGCCAGCGGTCGTGAAACTCCCATGCGCCGCCGGGGAGCGCCGGATCGTGCGGCCATTGCTGGTTGACCATGGTGGGCGAGTAGGCAAGCACGCGGTGGTACAGTTCGGGATGGAACCAGGCCATGGTAAAGGCGGCCGAGCCGCTGGAGCTGAAGCCCATTGTGGCGCGGCCGTCCGGATCGGTGGTGAGCCGGACTTTGGCGACGGATTGGACGCGCGGCAGGACCTCGCGCTCGACCCATTCGGCGTAGGCGCCGGAGATGGTGTCGTATTCGCGGCCGCGCTCGGAGCCTTGAGCGTCCTGGCCGCCGGCGCCGATCCCAATCGCGACGATCGGCGGCAGGCGGCGAGATGCGATCATGTTGTCGAGGATGGTGAAGAGCATGCGCTCGTTGAAGAAACCGGTCGGACTGCCATCGCCGAACACGATGAACGGCGCCAGTCGATTGGATGGGAGCATTGCTGGGACGTAGACGTCGACTTGACGCTTCCAGCGTCCGGCGTGGCTGGCGGGCACGAGCAGGTCTGAGGGATCGCCTGGCACGGTGACGGCGGTGTTGACGGCCTGGTTGCGGCAACCCGGGACGTCGTCGCGTATGACGCCGGGACGGTAGATCAGGCTGTCGGCGGACGACATGGTGAAGGTCTTGATGGTGCCGCGCGGGACATCGGCCTGGACAAGGGTTTCGGTCGCCGGCGCGTGGGTCGGGCCGATAATAAAGTTGCCGTCCGCCTCGGGCGACGGGAGCGCTCCGTCGGGAAGCGCGGTCGCGCGTGGATAGGCGGGGTTGGTCGGGTCACGTGTCGGTGGGGTGGTGTGCAGGTCCAAGCCTGCGGGATTGATGAAGAAAGGCGCGGTGGGGTTGGTGGTGTTTGCACCCGCCGGAATGGAGCTGCCCGGCGTGCAATCAGGGGGTGCGCCGCGGCTCGGCCCGGTCATCAGGCAGGTCGCGGCGAGAAGGAGCAGAGCGGGTTTCGTCATCAGGCACCTTTAGAGCTGCTCGATCATGGCTCTGATCTTGCTGCCAAGCTGATCGAGCGCGAACGGCTTGGTGATGATCTCCATGCGCGGCTCGAGTGCTGGGCCATTGCCGACAGCCGCATTGTGAGCGTAGCCGGTGATGAAGAGGACAGGAAGCATGGGACGGGTCGTGCGCGCGGCTTCCGCAAGCTGCCGACCGTTCAGGCCGGGCAGCCCGACATCAGTGACGAGAAGGTCGATCCGGACATCGGACTGCAGAATGCGCAGTGCGGCCGTCCCGTCAGGCGCTTCAATCGCGGCGTAGCCGAGCTCTTCGAGGGTTTCGATCACCAGCATCCGAAGCGTCGCTTCATCGTCGACGACGAGCACTGTCTCGCCCTGTTCGGCTTGCGGCGAGGGTTCGACGGCATCGGTCGCCGCGAGGCTCTCGTTCGATCGCCCGCGATAGCGAGGCAGATAGAGCTTGAAGGTCGTGCCAAGGCCAACTTCGGAGTAGATGCGGACATGGCCCTCGGACTGTTTGGCGAAGCCATACAGCATCGAAAGGCCTAATCCGGTGCCCTGACCGATAGGCTTGGTGGTGAAGAAGGGGTCGAAAGCGCGCGTGACGATCTCGGGCGCCATGCCGACGCCGGTGTCCGTCACGGCGAGTGCGATGTATTGGCCGGGCTTGAGTTCACCGTTCTGGCTTCGCGCGTAGGCGTCATCGAGATGGGCGTTGGAGGTTTCGATGGTGAGCCGGCCGCCGCCGGGCATGGCGTCGCGTGCGTTGATCGCGAGATTGAGGATCGCGCTTTCGAGCTGGTTCGGGTCGCATAACGTGGGCCATAGGCCGCCTGCCAGAACCATCTCCAGTTCGATTGCGGGACCGATCGTGCGACGGATGAGGTCTTCCATGTCGGCCACCAGCCGGTTCGCGTCGACGCGCTTGGGATCGAGTGGCTGGCGGCGGGCGAAGGCGAGCAGGCGCTGAGTGAGCGAGGCGGCGCGCTGGGCGGCGGTGATGGCGGCGCTGGTGTAGCGATCGAGGTTCTCCAGGCGCCCCGAGTCGACGCGACGCTGGAGGAGCTCCAGGCTGCCCATTATAGCCCCGAGTAGATTGTTAAAGTCGTGTGCAATGCCGCCGGTGAGTTGTCCGACGGCCTCCATCTTCTGAGACTGGCGAAGCAGCTCCTCGGCGCGGGCGAGTGCGTCCGCCTGCTCCTTTTCGGCGGTCACGTTGCGACCGCTGGCGTAGATCAGTCCGGCTTCCGGAGCTGCGACCCAGGCGATGCAGCGCCTCGAGCCGTCGCGATGACGCATCTCTAGCTCCTGGGTCGGCAACTGTTCTTCGAGCGCGTTATTGTGCGCGAAGTGCGAGGCCTGCCCGTCGTCGGGATTAACAAAGTCGGTGAAGTGCCGGCCTACGACCTCGTCGGGTTGCCAGCCGAGCACGGTCATCCAGGCCGGGTTGGCGGCTCGGACGAGCCCATTCGGGTCGACGACCGCGAGCAAGTCCTGAGAGTTTCGCCAGGCGCGGTCGCGCTCGGCGGTGCGCTCCGCCACGCGCGTTTCCAAGGTGGCGTTCAGCACCTGCAGCTCGCTTTCGGCGCGCTTGCGGCTGGTTATGTCGACCGAGACGCCGACGAGGCCGGTGACGATGCCGTCGGGTCCGAAAAGAGGCGTCTTGGTTGACAAATAGGTTCTTGGCGGCTCGCCGGGTGGTGCGACGAGTTCCTCAATCTCGACGGTGTCCCCGCTTTCCATCACACGCTGATCATTGCGAGTGACGGCCTCAGCCTCCGCAGGGTCGTCGAGAAACTCGCGGTCGGTGCGGCCTTTGACGGCGCTCCAGGGCTTGCCGATCAAGTCCAGGGTGGCGCTGTTGGCGATCAGCATGCGGCCTTTGCGGTCCTTGGCGTAGATCAGGCCGGCGGCGGTTTCAATGATGCCGCGCAGGAGCTGGTCGGCGAGCCGGCGTTCCTCCTCGGCGGCACGGCGGCCGGTGACGTCGAGAGATATGCCGATGAGGCGGATGGCCTCGCCGTTCTTGGCGAGCACCACCTGTGCGCGGATTTGCACCCAACCCGCGCTGCCATCGGGCCGAACGACGCGGAACTCGGCATCGCAATCGGTCGCGGTGGCGACCGAATGCTGAAGGGCGGCTTCAACGACAGGGCGATGTTCGGGGTGGATGGCCGCGCGGAAGTCATCGGCCGTGAAAGGCTCGGTTGGGTTGCGGCCGAAGTTCTCGCGTGCAACGGCCGACGCGGTGAACTCCCCCGTCGCAAGATTGAGTTCCCAGAAGCCGAGCCGTCCGGCTTGTGCGGCAAATTGCAGCCGTTCTTCGCTGTCCTGATGGGCGCGAAGCCTGCCGGCGAGCTCGGCTGTCAAAGCCGCGTTGTTGTTCTCGAGACTGGCGAGGCGTTCGCGCTCCAGCGTCACGTCGACCTGGCTCGCGACAAAGTAGGCGAGCTTGCCGGCGCTGTCCCGGACTGGCGCCATGAACAGCCGATTCCAGAATGGCTCGCCATTCTTGCGATAATTACGCAGGTCGATCTCGAGCTTGCGCTCATGCCTTACGGCTTCACGTATACTCTCGATCGTGGCTTGGTCGGTGTCCGGCCCCTGAAGGAACCGGCAGTTGCGGCCTACGACCTCGTCGCGCGCGTAGCCCGTCAGATGGCAGAACGCGTCGTTGGCGAAGACTACCGGGTTATCCGGCAGGCGAGGATCACTGACGATCATCGGCATACGGGTCGCCCGAACGGCGGCCGCGAAAGGGTCGGTGCCGCCGTTGGTTCCATTCAGCTCGGCAGTGATGCGGTCGACATCAGTAGAAGGAAACTGGCTTGAAGAGGACAAAGCCATCTGCTGCCTAGGTTGCGTTCGGCTGCAGATGGTGTTGGGTCTCGGCCGATGTCACGTCACGGTGGCGTGAGCAACGAGCGCGCTCGGTGCCTGATTTCAGATCGTTCGTCGGCCTACGATGGCATGGTAGACAAACAACACCACGATGGCGCCGACGACAGCTACGAGCAGACTGTAGAGATTGAGCCCGTTGACGCCTGAAGCGCCGAAGACGTTGAACAGGTAGCCGCCAACAACGGCGCCCACGATGCCGAGGACGATGTCGAGCATGACCCCCTCACCGGTTTTGTTGACGAGCTTGCTTCCGATGAAGCCGGCGACAAGGCCGAGAATAATCCAGGCGATGATTGACATGGCGGTTCCCGTTTTATTGTTCGCGATGTCATGAGGCTACGCGGCGTGAGCCTGTCGGTTTCCTTCCGGACTTGCATAGAGCGACGAGCCCAATCGACCCAGCGTCCGGCCGAGCTGCGACACGACGTCGAGGGAGGAGATGCAGGACGCTGGTAAGTGCTGAGACTGAGCGACGACCTACCGTCCTTAGAGAGAGCCCAAGGCGGAGCCACCAAACTCACGGGCGCCAAACGTCTATCTGTTGCACACTCGTTACGGAGGCGATGATGTGGACGCCGCTCAGTCCGCCACCGTCATGGTGCAGGACTGTCTCGGATCGTCTTTGCAATGCGTTCGACAATCTGGATCAGACCGTCGGGCTGCCATGCGGCGCGGCCGATGAAAAGGCCGTTGATACCGGGGATCGTCGCATAGTCCAGAGCGTTGGCCTGGGTGACGCTGCCGCCGTACAGGATCGTGAAGGTGAGTTTCGGGGCGATTGCAGAAAGGATGATGGTCAGCGCCTCCGTCACGGTTTGCGGGTCGGCGGCTCGGCCGGCGACGCCGATGGACCAGACCGGCTCGTAAGCGATGAGGACGCGGGCGGTCTCGACATTGTGGAGTGCAATGCTGACCTGGCGCGAGAGGACATCGGCGGTCAGGCCCCGTTCACGCTCATCGCCGGTTTCGCCCACGCAGATCAAGGGGATCAAGTCGTGCCGGAGAGCGGCGTGAACCTTTTGGTTTATGGTCTCGTCGGTTTCGTTGAAGTGGGTGCGGCGCTCGGAATGGCCCAACTCGACGAGGCGTGCGCCGCAGGAGCGGAGCATGGGTGCCGAGATCTCGCCGGTCCAGGCGCCGTGATCGTCCCAGTGCATGTTCTGGGCGCCGACGAGGACGGGCGTGTCGGCGAGTTCGCCGGCCACGGCCTCCAGCGCGGTAAATGGCGGCAGCACGAAGGGCTGGACGTTGTGCCAATTGGTGACGCCCCGGAGGACGCGCGCAGCATCACGCGCCTGCGCGTTGTCGTGGTTCATCTTCCAACCCGTCCCAACCCAAAACGCGGGTCTGGGAGCGCTGCCCCCAGCGGGTTCAGGGGCAGAGCCCCTGTTCATTCCGCGTCGAAAGGCGACGGGCCGAGCTCCTTGAGGAGTTGCGCCATGCGGACGTAGGCGCGGTTGCGGTAGGCGACAACGGCGGCGACTTTCTCTGGGGTGAGGTCGCCACGGATGCCGCGGCCGTTCTTGGTGCCGTAGCGGCCTTCAGCGACCGTGCGGCGGAGTAGATCGGGGGCGGCGAGACGTGGGTCGAGCTGTTCGCCCGCGATGTTCATGCCCATCGCGTAGACGTCGAGGCCGGCCATGTCGGCAATCCCGAAGGGACCGAAGAAGGGCAGCCGGAAGCCGAAGGTCGTGCTGACGATGGTGTCGACGGCTTCGGGCGAGGCGATGCCCTCTTCGACGCAAGAGGCGGCCTCCTTGAAGAGCGCGTACTGCAGGCGGTTGAGCACGAAGGCCGGGTGGTCGGCGACTTCGGCGCTGCGCTTGCCTGTGCGGCGGATGAGATCCTGGACGACGGGGATGATGCCGGGATCGGTGTGTTCGCCGCGAACGAGTTCGACGCCGGGAATAAAGGGTGCCGGGTTGCTGAAGTGAACGGTAAGGAAACGTTTTGGTTCGCTGACGGCTTCAACGAGGACGCGCACCGGAATTGTCGATGTATTGGTTCCAATGATGGTGTCGGCGCGGGTGGTGCTGCAGATGCGTCGAAGCACGTCGTGTTTGACGTCGGTCTTCTCGAAAACCGCTTCTTCGACGAAGTCTGCGTCCCGCACGGCGTCTTCGATCGAGGAAGCGGCATGCAGGCGAGCGCGGATGGTGTCGGCAGCACCGCTCGGAAAAAGGCCCTGCTGCTCAAACTGCTCGGCTTCGCCGATCAGCCGCTCGAGTGATTTGACTGTCGCTTCGTGGGATGCGTCGGCGAGCTGCACATCCATGCCGGCAAGTGCAAAACACTGCGCGATGCCGCCGCCCATGTAGCCAGCACCGACGACGGCGACGTTGTTTATCTCACGCAACAGAATTCTCCTTGATCACGTCGCCCACGACACGGATGCACATTGCGAGCGAGACGGCGCCGGCGTCGGGGTGGCCTTTGCTTCGTTCCGCGAGCGGCCGGGCGCGGCCGATCTTAGGGGTCATTGCCTTGGTGGCCTCGGCGGCACGATCGGCCTCGTTGCACGCGACATCCCAGGCGGCGGCAAGCGAGCGGCCACGCTTGACCTCGGCGTCGAGGGTTTCGACGAAGGGACCGAGAACGTCGACGAGAGTTTTATCGCCGGGCTTGGCGCCGCCGAGCCGAGTGACGCCGTCGAAGGCGGCACGGGCGCCGGCGGCCATGGCTTCGGCGGAAATGGCGCCGGCCGGCGAGGCCGATTGACCCTCCAGCGCAGTGCTCCAGGCGAGCAGGCCCACGCCCCAAATCGCACCCGACGAGCCGCCAACGCCTGGGCCGACCGCGCCGGCATTGGCGGCCTTGGTGGCAGCCGACGCCGCGGCACCGGAGCCGCGCGCCATCCCCATGCCGTGATCGCCGTCGCCGGCCACGGCATCAATCTGGCCCAATTCTTCTTCGGCGTCACGGAGCTTGGCACCCATGCGCTCTACGGCCTTGGCGACGCAGGCGCCGGCCGCGCGCTCGGCGTCGGTTGTATCGGTGTAGGTCGCCTGCTCCTCGGTTTTCTCGGCGGCGAGGGCCTCGGCGGGTTCGGTTGCGATGATCGAGCCGCGGCGAAGTGCGGGGACATCGCAGGCCGCGCGCCAGAGCCGTTCGAGATCCTCGTCAAGCCAGGTCAGGGTGAGCGAGCATCCGGCCATGTCGAGGCTACTGACGAACATGCCGACTTCGGGCTCGATCAGCTCCATTCCGGCGTTTGTCAGACGGTGCTGGACGGCCTGCCAGAGCACGAAAAGCTCTTCGAGGCCGGTGCTACCGAGGCCGTTGAGGATTGCCGCGACGCGCTTGCCCGCATTCGGCGGCGCTTCGTCGATCAGGCGGTCGACAAGGAGTGCTGCGAGATCGGTTGCCGACGTAATCGGCTTCTCGTCGATACCGGGCTCGCCGTGGATCCCGAGGCCCACACCCATGTGCTTGTCGGGGACAGTGAAGAGCGGCTTGCCGGCTCCGGGCAGCGTGCAGCCGGCGAAGGCGACGCCAAAGGAGCGAGTCATGGCATTGGCGTGCCGGGTGAGGCGCTCGACCTCGTCGAGGTCGTGGCCTTCTTCAGCGGCAGCACCTGCAATTTTGAAAACCGGCATGTCGCCCGCGATGCCGCGGCGCTTGGCCTCTTCGGCCTTGGAAGCGCTGGCGACGTCGTCGGTGACGAGGACGATGCGCGTGTCGATGCCCTCGGCACGCAGGCGCTGGGCGGCGAGGCCGAGATGCAGCACGTCGCCGGCGTAGTTGCCGAAACCGAGAATGACGCCGCCGCCGTGGCTCGCGGCGCGGCAGACGCTTTGGGCGGCACTTGCCGAAGGGGAAGCGAAAATATCGCCCGCGACGGCGCCATCGGCGAGGCCGGGACCGACGTAGCCGATGAAGGCGGGATAGTGGCCGCTGCCGCCGCCGACGACGACCGCCACCTTGCCGGGCTTGGACTTGGTGGAGCGTACAACGCCGCCGCGGACTGGGCGGACGATCCGGGAGTGCACCGCCGCGAAGCCTTCGAGCGCTGTCTGAGCAAATGTCTCTGGATCGTCGATGATGCGGGTCACTGGACAGTCTCCCTGAACGTCATGGGATCCAAGGGCAACGCCCTTGGCGGGGTTCGGGGCGGAGCCCCAGCGCTTGTTAGGTCGCGATTGCCTCCAGGTCTTGGCCCGGCGGAATGTCGCGCAACAGAAGCGTGCACCATAGCCCGAGTGAACCACCGACGGCTACGACCAGCCAAGTCGTCGTACCACCAAGCGTGCCGATCAGGCTGGTCCAGATGGCGGTTCCGATGATGAAGCCCAGGACCTGCATGGCGCCGAGGAAACCGATCGCGGTGCCGCGCACACGAGTGGGAAAACTCTCGCCCTGGTAGGCGTAGCCGGCGCCGGACCAAGTTCCGTTGGTCGCCTGGAAGATGAGGAAGTAGACGATCTCGACGAAGACGTGTCCGTGCGTGAACACGATGGCGAGGTTGAGCGGTGCGGTGAGCGCGCCGGTGACGATCAGCACGTTGCGCCGGCCGAACACTTCGCCGATCCAGCCGCCGATGACATAGAAGAAGAAACCGATGCCGCCGCACACCAGCAGCAGAGCGCTCGCCTCGCCTTCGGTGAAGCCCTTGTACGATGTCAGCCAATCGGTGATGTAGAAGTTCGTCGCCACGAACGAACATGAGTAGAACAGCCAGACGATTGTCAGCCTGATCACCTGGCGGCGAACGTGGGGGGAATCGGGCGAGAAGAGCTGGCGGATACTGACGCGGTCGATTTGACGGAGGTCGACGTCGTGCTCGGCCAGCAAGGTGTCAAGCCGGGAGCGGTCGCCGGCGCTGTGGGCGGCGCGGACGTTTTGCAGGTGCTCGAAACGTTCCGACTCGCGGATGAACAGACGGCCGACTATCACGGCCACGATCGGCAGCACACCGAGCAGGAAGACGACGCGCCAGCCGTATTGGCCAAAGGCGAGAAAGACGCCAGCGGCGAGAAATACGCCGAGCGGCCAGCCACCCTGCACGACCGAGTAGAGGAGACCACGCCACCGGGCGGGAACCTGCTCGTTGACGATGGTGATGGAGACCGCGAGTTCAGAAAAGGCGAGGCCGGACGCGAGCGCGCGAACAAGGGCAAGCTGCCAGTAGTTCTGCACGAAGTAGGTCAGGCCGGTGAAGAGTGCCGCCAGACCGAGGCAAAGCATCCAGACCAGCTTGCGGCCATACCGGTCCATGGCGGAGCCGATGAAGATGGTGAGCACGAACTGCGCAACGTAGACGATGGTGCCAAGCAGCCCCACGCGTGTTTGGGATAGATGCAGATCACGCGAGATCTGCGGTAGAGCCAAGACCAGCAGGTTCAAGTCGTAGGAGGCGAGCGCCCAGCCGGCGGTCGCCATCACGATGAGGTAAGTGACGTATGTGGCGGGCGGCTGCCCGGCGCCCGAGACTGTCAACGCGGGAGAAAGCGACGGATGTAGTCACGGTTCATTGCCGACACGCTCAGGCCATCGCCGCCGTAGTGCTCACACAGGAAAGGCGAGTTGAAGCCGTGCTCGAGCGCCATCTTGATGGCGACACGATAGGAGATGACGCCGAGCTCGAGCGGTGCAGGAGCGGTCACGACCAGACCGGTCGTCTCATCTTCGGTGCGGAAATAGTTCTTTGCATGCCAGTAGCGGGCGTGCGGAGCGACCTTGCGCATCATCGACAGCCAGTGCTCCACCGGCCGGTGCAGTCGGACGAGATTGCCGAGATCGGCGTTGATGCCGACGTTGGCGCGGTCGACGTCGGTGACGAAGCGGACGGCACTGTCGGCGGTACCGAGATAGGTGTCCTCATACATTTCGAGGCCGACCTCGATGTTGAGCTCCTGGGCGTGGTCGGCAAGTTCGCCGATACGGTCTACGGCCTTCTGCCAGACAGATCGATCGTCGGGGTTAATGGGCCCTTGAGCGGTCCAAAACCAGAGGGCTTTCTTCTGGGCCTCGTTAAGTGCCTCAAGGAAGCCGAACGAGACGGCCACCGCTCCGACCTTGGCCGCCGTATCGATCACTTTGTGGCCGTAGGCGAGGTACTCGTCGCCGTGGCGTGGATCGATCGGGCTGCGCCGGGCGGTGCTGATTGCGGGGATGGTCAGCTTGGCCTCGCGAACGACGGCCATGAACTCATCGAGACGAGAAGGTTCCAGATCGGCAAGACGGATCCAGCTGTCGGTTGGGTCGAGTTCGGTGAAGCCCGCGTCGGTGACGTCGGCGAGCGTGACCGCCCAGGCTTCCGGCGTTTGGTCCTGAACCGAACCGCCGTCGGGCAGGATGTTGGAATACTGGATCATCGCGGCCGCGATCGGCCAGTTATCGCGGGTGTAGTGAGGGCGTGATTGGTTGGACAATTGCGTCTCCTCGGAGCGGGTCAGCGTGCGCTGAGTTCGTCCTCGATGTGGGCCTTGATGATGTCCTCGAAGCGGGTCTCGGCGACAAAGCCGAGCTCGGTTGCGCGGACGGGATCAAGCGCGCGAACCCAGCCGCCTACCATGCGCGCGATGGCGCTGTCCGGCTCGCGCCGGATCAGGGCGACGGCATCGTTCCCGGCGACTTGACGCAGAGCTTCGATCTGCTCGCCGACAGTGACCGCGAGGCCGGGCATGGAGAGGTTGGGGCGGCCTTCGAGACGAGCCGTGTCGATGGTCGCGGCATGGAGCAGGAAGCCCACGGCGGAGCGAGGGCTGGTCACCCAGTGACGGACGCTCTCGTCGACCGGGAGAATGGCCTCCTGGCCTGCAAGAGGTTCGCGGATGATGCCGGAGAAGAAGCCGGACGCAGCACGGTTGGGCTTGCCGGGACGAACGACAATAGTGGGAAGACGGATGCCGACGCCCTCAATGATGCCACGTCGGGCGTAGTCGGCGAGGAACAGCTCGCCCATCGCCTTTTGGGCGCCGTAGCTGGTTTGCGGAGTGAGGCGGAAATCCTCCGGCACGATATCGGGAAGGTCGCCGCCAAAGACCGCGATGGAGGAGGAAAAAACGACGCGCGGACGGTAGAAGTCGGCCTCATGATGGGCGCGGATAGCGTCGAGCAGCAGGCGAGTGCCGTCGAGATTGATCCGGTAGCCCTTCTCGAGGTCGGCTTCAGCCTCCCCGGAGACGATCGCGGCGAGATGGAAGATGAGGTCCGGACGGCCGCTCACCGCCCGGCCGGCTGCGCCGGAAGCGGAGAGGTCGAGTGCCGCCGTGCGTGTCTCGATGCCGGTGGTCGGCGGGGTCGGCTCGATGACGTCAACGAGGGTGAGGCGATCGATGGCTTTCCCGTCGACGCTACCGTCTTGCGCGAGCCTTGCAGCCAACTTTCGGCCGACCATCCCGGCCGCGCCGATAATGAGGATATGCATGTTCATCCCCTCCCCCAAGAAAGACGAGACGGAGGGGCTTCAGTTCCAGGGTATGCACCAAAGCCTAACCGGCGACTTTGTTGTGCGACTCCCATACTGCGATCTGGTCGGCGATGGCCTGGGCCGGCATGCCGCGGTCGTTCGAGAGCGCCGTCAGATCATTGGGGTTGACGAGTGTGCCGTCGGGGGCGATGGCGAGAACGCTTGGAACGGCGTGGATCTTCACATGCCAGCGTTCGGCGATATCCATGTTGCGGTTGAAACGGCCGACGTCGACCTGCACCAGAACGGCGTGGCGTCCGAGCCAGTCGTGCATTGCGGGTTGTTCGAGAACGCCCGCAAGCATGCGGCAGTCGGGACACCAGTTGCCGCCAAAGTCGATCAGCACGGTGCGATTGTCGCGACGCCCTTGCGCTAGCGCGTCGTCGACGGCGCGCCTGGCGTCGGCGTTCGTGTCGTAGGGATGAGGCAAGGGCGCGACCTGCCCGGCGCCCAGAGTGGGGGCGTTCGGACCTGGAGAGGTGGCCAGGGCGGCCGACGAGATGAGGAGAGCCGGCAGGATCGAGCGGACGGTCAAGTTCCTATTCCCCTGGCGAGAGACGGGCGTCCGAAGGCTAGCCTCGGTCGTCCATCTCGCTCAAGGGCCGAGGAGGCCTTGCGCTCTGAAGCTCAACACCCGGCCGTTGCCCACGATGACGTGGTCGCGGACGGCAAGGCCCAGAGTGGCTGCGGCGGCCTGGACCTGGCGGGTCATGTCGAGATCGTCGGAAGAGGGCGACGGATCGCCGCTCGGATGGTTGTGGACGAGGATGAGGGAGGCGGCGTCGAGTTCGACGGCGCGGCGAACGACCTCGCGCGGATAGACCGGTGTGTGATTGACGGTGCCGCGAGCCTGGGCCTCATCGGCGATGAGGCCGTCTTCGGCGTCGAGGAAGAGAATACGAAATTGTTCGATCCGCTCCCGGGCAAGAATGACCTGGAGATAGGTTTCGAGACGTTGGGGGTCATCGAGGACGCGACGCCGCAACAGGCCGGCGCGGGAAAGACGCAGGGCAGCATTGTGGATCAGGCGGATGGCGGCGATCGAGTGGGTGCCGAAGCCTTGGATCGCGCGCAGCTCACGCTCGGAGGCGGCGAGCAGGCAGGCGAAGCTGCCGAATTGGGCGATGGCGCGCGCCGGAAGGTCACCGAAATCGCGGCCGCGCATCACGAGGCTGAGCAGGAGGGCGAGCAAATCCTCATCGGCCAGATAGTCAGCGCCGTGCCTGAGC
>CAXUIA010000023.1:14870-16842 GCA_964250835.1 uncultured Acetobacteraceae bacterium
CGATAGCAGCAGAACCTGGGTCCCCGACGCAGTGGGCGGGGCGGGGCGGGGCGGGGCATCGTGGCCGGGCGCGGCGTCGAGGCCGCGGAGAAGAAAGCCCGCATCAGCGAAGCCGCTCATGCGGAAAGCAGGCCGGTTCGCCGAAAGGAGATCAGGCGTTCTCCGGTGAGCGCCACCCGGTCGTGCAGGACGATCGAGAGGAGGGCGGCCGCTTCGCGCAGAGACTTGGCTTCGCGCGCCGCCTCCGGGGTGGGGGCGTGATGGTCGGCGATCAACAGGGCGGTTGCGTGCAGGGCAAGTGCACGGCGGAGGGCCGCGCGGGTTGTGGTGACGTCCGCGAGGTCGGCGGGCTCGTCGCCGAGCAGCCGGTTGCGGTTGTCGAGATGGAGGATGCGGGTGCCGGTGTGGGCGCACGTGCGGAGATGGGTTTCTACGGCGTCGAGGCTGTTCAGGAGGGGGCGCTCCTGGGCTTCGCGTCGGGATAGACGTTCTGCCGAAGCAACGACGAGACGGAACGCGAGCAGCGAGGGCTCGTCGAGGCTGGCGTTGGCGAGTGCATCGGGAGTGGCGGCGAGGACGGCGCCGAGCGATCCGAAATGGTTGATCAGGCCTTTGGCGCGGGGCTTGGTGTCACCGCGCGGGATGCCGAGGAAGAGAAGCATTTCGACGATCTCGTAGTCCGCGAGCGCATCGCCGCCGTGGGCAAGGATGCGCTCGCGCATACGGCCGCGATGGCCGGCGGGTCCGGTGGAGGCGAACATCGGAGCGTTGTGGCCGGCGAACATTTACATACGATACCGTAATGGGATGCCGGACGGAAGTTTCTGTCATCGTCGGCTCGCCGGAGGACAAAAAGTGCGAAGCTGTAAGGATTTTGGTGACACGTTTGCCGTACAGGTTGTGCTGGAGTAAGCATGCGCTTCATGATTATTGGTGGCGCGCTGGTGGCTGCCCGACCGCCCTCGCGGGATCCTTTTCGGGAGCACGCAACTTTCACGGCCGGTGTCACCAACACCGACATCACATTGCATTCGTAAAGATCCGGCTTTCATTACGTCTCAAACGTTTCGTTGGTCGATACTACGGCTGGCGGCAGCACCGACCTAATCCTGAATGGAGATTGTTCGGTATAACTTACATCAGCAATGAAAATACCGCGGCGCCGATGGACTGGAACTACGCGGACATCTACGGCGCGGAAGCAGGAGGCGTCGTGTCGAGCTCCTGCGATGGATCAAGTAGTCGCACCGACTGTTGGTGATCCCTACACTCTCTCGTTGCTGTAGCGACAATAGCGGGCTGTTGACCCTCGCCGCTGGCGCCACTGCACCAGCGGGTTTGGGGCGGCTCGCCTTAGCGGGGTGCAGGGGCAGAGCCCCTCCCCTCCTAAGGCGTGAAAACGGCTCGAAGCATGTTGTCCTTCTTGTGCTTGAACATGTCGTACGCGCGTGGAGCGTCCTCGAGCGAGAAGTGGTGGGTGGCGAGGAAGGAGGCGTCGAGCTGGCCTTTTTGGGCGTAGTCGAGCAGGCGCGGAACATAGGCTTGGCCGTGCTGCTGGGCAGTGCGTAGCGTCAGGCCCTTGTTCATGATGATGCCGATGGGAAATTTATCCATCACGCCGTAGACGCCCATGACCGATAGAACTCCGCCCTTGCGGCAGGCGATGACGGCTTCCCTGAGAGACTGACCGCGGTCGGTCTCCAGGCGGAGCGCCTGCTTGACGCGGTCGTAGGCGTATTGCGGACCGGTGCCGTGGGCTTCCATGCCGACACAGTCGATGCAGCTGTCAGGGCCACGGCCGCCGGTCATGTCCTTGAGTGCGTCGGGGACCGATCGGACCTGGCTGTAGTCGAGCGTCTCGGATCCGACATATCGGCGCGCGGCATCGAGGCGCGCACGCGCGCGGTCGATTCCGATGACGCGTTCGGCGCCCAGCAGGAAGGCGCTTTTATGGGCCCTCAGGCCGACGCCC
>CAXUIA010000023.1:16852-17356 GCA_964250835.1 uncultured Acetobacteraceae bacterium
GTCGCGGGCGAGCTTGAGGCGTTCGGGGAAGCGGTCAATGGCGATGACCTTGCCCGCGCCCATCATGTAAGCGCTGATGATGGCGAAAAGACCGACGGGGCCGCAGCCAAAGACCGCAACCGTGTCGCCGGGCTGGATGTTGCAGAAGTCGGCTCCCATGAAGCCAGTGGGGGCGGCGTCCGAGAGAAAGAGCGCCTGGTCGTCGGAGACGCCGTCAGGGACTTCGAAGCATCCGACGTCGGCAAAGGGAACCCGGATATATTGGGCGTGGCTGCCGGCATAGCCGCCGAAGGCATGGGTGTAGCCGTAGATACCGGCGCAGCCGTGGCCATACAGCAGTTCCGTCGGACGCGGGTTCGGGTTGGAGTTGTCGCAGAGCGACCATAGGGCGTGTTCGCAGAAGAAGCACCGCCCGCAGGCGATGGTGAACGGGACGACGACGCGGTCGCCGACCTTGAGGTTCTTGACTTCCGGGCCGACCTCGGCGATCTCGCCCATAAATTC
>CAXUIA010000024.1:0-3391 GCA_964250835.1 uncultured Acetobacteraceae bacterium
CCGGCGGCGCGGGGAGACGAGCGGGCCCATGCCGGTGTCGGGGTCGGTGCCGTTGCCCACGCGGATCGCACGCTGATTGCTGATAAAGCGGTCGAGGAAACGATCGTAGACACGTTGCTGGATCAGGAAACGCGTGGGCGAGATGCAGACCTGGCCGGCGTTGAAGCGTTTGGCGCCGCTCATCAGGTCGGCGGCCTGCTCGATATCGGCGTCGTCGGTGACGATGACCGGTCCGTGGCCGCCGAGCTCCATGGTGCTGCGCTTCATATGCGCGCCGGCAAGGGCCGCGAGGTGCTTTCCGACCGGGACGGAGCCGGTGAAGGACACTTTTCGGATCGCCGGATGCGGGATCAGGCGGTTGGAAATCTGCGCGGGAACGCCGGTGACGAGGTTGGCGACGCCGGGCGGTAGGCCGGCGTCGGCCAAGGCGCGGAACAGGGCGGCGGGTGAGGACGGAGTGTCTTCGGGCGCTTTGACGATGATCGAGCAGCCGGCGGCGAGCGCCGCGCCGAGCTTGAGCACGATCTGGCCGATGGGGAAGTTCCACGGCGTGAAGGCAGCTACAGGACCGATCGGTTCCCTGTGGACGAGCTGGCGGATCGTGGGATCGCGCGACGGGATGATGCTGCCATAGGCCCGCCGGCTTTCCTCGGCGAACCAGTCGAGGGTTTCGGCGGCGCTGGTGATTTCGGAGCGGGCTTCGCGGAGCGGTTTGCCCTGTTCGGCGGTGAGCAGGTGCGCAATTGCGTCGATGCGCTCGCGAAGCAGGTCGGCGGTGCGGCGCAAGACGGCGGAGCGTTCCATGGGAGAACTGCGCCGCCAGATCTTAAAGCCGGCGACGGCGGCGGCAACGGCGTCGTCGAGGTCGGCTTCACCCGCTTCGGCGGTCGAACCAATGGTCTCGCCGGTGGCGGGGTCGAGCACGCTGATGGTACGGCAGGAGCGAGCGGGGCGCCATTCGCCGTGAATGAAGAGTTGGACGTGTTCCATCGGATCCGGGCGCTTACCAGTCAGGGCGTGTGTTCGCTGGATTTGGCGTGCCTGGCCGTCCATTGCATGCCCTTGTGCCCGAACGGCACGTGGCTGCGGGCTTGAACGACTGCTTCGTTCCACGACGCGCCGCCTCCCCGCCGGTCGTCAGGCGAGGACATCCTCGACCCGGATCGGAAGGCGGCGGATGCGTCGGCCCGTTGCGTGATGGACGGCGTTGGCGACGGCGGCGGCGGCCCCCACGATCGGCAGCTCGCCGAGACCGCGGGCGCCGCGCTGGTCGCCGGCGAGGTCGGGGGTGCCGACGGGTGCGATCGCGATCAGGTGGCCGTCGGCGTTCACCGGGACGAGATAGTCGGAAAGGCTGTTGTTGAGGATACGGCCCGTGGCGAAGTCGGGGGTGGCGCCCTCCAGGAGCGCCTGGCCGATGCCGAAGACGATGCCGCCGAGGAGCTGGCTGCGGCCGGTCTGGGCGTTGATGATCTGGCCTGCGTCGTACACGCCCACGAAGCGGGAGACGCGGACGGTGCCGAAATCGGGGTCGACGCGCACTTCGGCGAACTGCGCGCCGAAGGAGTGGCGGGAGAACTGAGAGGAGTTCTCGGCGGGTTTGGCGCCGGCCTCTGCCTCGATCGAGGGGAGATGCGCGCGGGTCAGGAGGTCGGCGTAGGAGATCGTGCCGTGCGGGCCGGCTACCCTGCCCTGCTCGACGCTCAGGTCGGCTGGCGAAAGGTTGGTCCAGCCGGGCCTGTTGAGCGCGAGCCCGAACAGGCGGGCGCGCACGTTGCTGGCCGCCATCTGGACGGCGGGGGTGACGCTGGCGGCAGTCGCCGAGCCGCCGGAGGCGGGAGCGCTCGGCAGCGTTGTGTCGCCGAGTTCGGCGCGAACGCTCGCCATCGGCAGGCCGAGGATGTCGGCGGCCACCTGGGCCATGATGGTGTAGGTGCCGGTGCCGAGGTCCTGGGTGCCGGACTGGACCAGCACGCGGCCGTCGGCTGTCAGGCGAACGCGCGCGCTGGCCGGGGCACGGTTGGCGGGATAGGTCGAGGTCGCCATGCCCCAGCCGATGAGGACGTTGCCGTCGCGCATGGGTGCGGCGGTGCGCCGGTGCCAGCCGAACATCTCGGCACCCTTGGCATAGGCTTCCCGCAGGTGCTTGGACGAGAACGGCTTGCCGGTGTCGCCGTCGTGATCGGCGTGGTTGGCGAGCCGAAGCTCTATCGGGTCCATGCCCAGTGCGGAGGCAAGCTCATCGATGGCGCATTCGAGGGCAAAGACGCCGGAGGCCTCGCCGGGTGCGCGCATGTAGGTGGGACGGCTGTAGTGGGGGGCGACGACGCGGTGATGGGTGACGACGTGGGCGCAGGCATAGAGCATGCGGGTGGCGGTCGCGACCGGCTCGGCGAATTCGCCGAGCGCGGGCTCGGAGGTCTGGGTGATGCCGTCGTGGCGGATCGAGAGCAGCTTGCCGTTGTGATCGGCGGCGAGCTTGAGAGCCTGTCGGGTCTGCGGTCGGTAGCCGTTGTTGGTATACATCTGCTCGCGGCTGAGCTCTAGCCGGGCGGGGCGGCCGACATGGCGGGCGGCCATGGCGGTGAGCGCGATCGGCGGCCAGGCGTTGCCCTTGCAGCCGAAACCGCCGCCGACATAGGGGCAGATCACGCGCACATGGTCGGGCGGCAGGCTGAAGAAGGCGGCGAGCGTTTCCTGCACGCCGCTGACGCCCTGGGTCGCGGTCCAGACGGTCAGGCGGTCGCCGCTCCAGGATGCGACCGTCGCGTGCGGCTCCATCGGGTTGTGGTACATGGCGGGCGTTTCGTAGACGACGTCGATCTTGACCGGCGCGCTGTCGAAAGCCTCGTCGGGATGGCCGCGCTGGCTGTCGGGCGGCATGCGGCCGCCGCGAAAATCGCTCGGCACGTAGGCGTCGGCGAGTGCGGCGTCGACTTCGGTGACCGGGTGGGCGCGGCGGTAGCGCGGCACGACGAGGGTCGCGGCCTGCTGGGAGGCGTCGGGGGTGTCGGCGATCACGAGCGCGATCGGCTGGCCTTGGAAGCGGACATGCGCGTTCTGCAGCAGCGGCTCGGTGACGGTCTGCTGGGCTGGCTTGCGGACGTCGAGGGTGGGCGCGTCGTCGGTGGTGATGATGGCGATGACGCCGGGATGGGCGCCGGCCGCGCGCGTGTCAAAGCCGGTGACGCTGCCGCGGGCGATGGTGCTGAGGACCATGGTGACGTGGACCATGCCGGGTTGGAGGAACTCGGCGGCGTAGCGCGCACCGCCCTGGGTCTTGAGCGGGGCATCGACCCGCAGGGTCGCCTCGCCGATCATGCGGACACCGTTTCGAGAGCGCGGCGGGTCACGTTGACGAGAAGCTTCAGTGTGACGGCGTTCTCGGATT
>CAXUIA010000024.1:3485-6829 GCA_964250835.1 uncultured Acetobacteraceae bacterium
GGTGGGAGGCTTGTTGCGCAGGGCGGCTTCGACCTTGGTCAGGCGCCAGGGCCTGGTGGCGACGCCGCCGGCAGCGAGGCGGACGTCGTGGATGACGCCGTCCTGCACATGGATGCCGGCGGTGACGGAGGCGAGCGCGTAGGCGTAGCTCTGCCGGTCGCGGACCTTGACGTAGGCCGAGCGCTGCGCCGCTGGGCTGGGCGGGACGAGGATGAAGGTGATGATCTCGTTGGGTTTGAGAACTGTCTCGAGCCAGGGGGTGGTGCCGGGGAGGCGGTAGAAGTCGGCGATCGGGATCTGGCGGCCGGCGTCGGTCTCGATGACGGCGTCGAAAGCGACCAGCGAGACCGGCATGTCGGACGGGTGGGTCGCGATGCAGGACGCGCTCCCGCCGAGGATGGCGAGCTCGCGGTTGCGGCCGGGAATGGCGGGGCAGCCGGCGCCGGCCTCGCGCTTGTTGCAGGGGAAGGTGGTGTCGCGGAAGTACAGGCAGCGGGTGCGCTGGAGCAGGTTGCCGCCGACGGTGCCGAGATTGCGTATCTGCGGCGAGGCGGCGGCGAGCAGCGCGTCCGAGATGGCGGGCCAGCCGCGGCGAACCGCCGGGTCTGCGGCGACTGCGGCCATGGTGGCGAGTGCGGGCATGCGGAGCGTGCCATGCTCGACGGTGATCTGTGGTCGGGTCGCGACGTCGAGGCTGCGCAGGTGGTCGGGGTTGACGACGCCGTTGCGCAGGAGCTGGACCATGTCGGTGCCGCCGGCGATGATCATGCTGTTCGGCGCGCTGGTCTGGCCGATGGTGAAGGGGTGCATCTCAGCCTCGCTCGATGCCGGGCTCGCGCTCGGCGCGCTGACCGGCGGCGTCGCGCACGGCGGCGACGATGTTGGGGTAGGCGCCGCAGCGGCAGAGATTGCCGCTCATCCACTCGCGGATCTCGTTGGGCGACCCCGCGCGTCCCTCCTCGATCAGGGCGGCGGCGGACATGACCTGGCCGGGCGTGCAGTAGCCGCACTGAAGCGCGTCATGCTCGGCGAAGGCGCGCTGGACGGGGTGGAGCGTGCCGGGCTCGGCGAGACCCTCGACCGTGCGGACGTGGCGGCCGTCGAGGCGGGCGGCGAGCACGAGGCAGGAGACGACGCGTTCGCCGTCGAGATGGACGGTGCAGGCGCCGCACGCGCCCATCGCACAGCCTTTCTTGGTGCCGGTGAGCGCGAAATGGTCGCGCAGCGCGTCGAGCAGCGTGGTGCGCGGGTCGAGGTCGGCGGTGACCGGGTTGCCGTTGAGCGTGAACGCGACATGCTGCGTCGTGGGGTGTGCGAGCGGGGCAGCGGCCGCGCGGTCGAGCGGCAGAAGGGCGACGCCCGAGGCGGCGAGCACGTCGCGTCGCGTGATCAGTGGGTCGTCCATGCAGGCTCTCGTATTGGGTCAGGCTGTAGCTGGCGCCTCCCTGCGCTTATGTCGCCTCACGTGTTCGGGAGTGATGGGATCCAATCGCTCTCGCGTTGGCGGGGTGCGGGGCAGAGCCCCGCGCACTTCAGTCGCGCTTGGCCTCCATCACGGCTCGGATCCGATCGGCGTCCGCCTGCGAAGCCGGATTGTAGACGATCATGCCCAACTCCGGTCTGCCGTCGACGGCGAAGGCGGAGAACTCCAGCTCGAGGAGACCGGCCTCCGGATGCCGGATGCGCTTCAGACCTTCGCAGTGCGCGACGACCTCGTGATCGCGCCAGAGGGCGTCGAACTCGGCGCTTGTGCGCGAGAGCTCGTCGACCAGACGGGCGACCTCCTCGCCGGCGCCGGCCCCGGCCCGAGCGGCGTCCGCACGGAACGCGCCGACGACGAAGCGCGCCACGCTCTGCCAATTTTCCTGGGCAGCTCTCACGCGCGAGTTCCCGAACATGAGACGAAGGATGTTGCGCTGTTCGCGCGGCAGCTTCGCGTAGTCGGTCAGCAGAGAGGCGGCGGCGCGGTTCCACGCGACGACGTCCCAGGTCGCGGTCTTGACGATGGCCGGACTGACGTCGAGCGCGTCGAGGACGCGCTGAAGACGCGGCGTCACGCCGTCGACGGGCTTGTAGCGGACTTCCGGCGGTCGGCCGAGGCCGAGCATGAAGAGGTGCTCGCGTTCCGGCTCGGTCAGCATCAGTCCCGCGGCGATGCGATCGAGAACGTCGGCGGAGGGCGCCCCTCCCCGTCCCTGTTCGAGCCAGGTGTACCAGGTCGGGCTGATGTTGGCGCGCTGCGCGACTTCTTCACGGCGTAGTCCCGACGTGCGGCGGCGTCCGCCGGAGAAGCCGAACACGGCGGGATCGAGACGCGTGCGGCGATCGCGAAGGTAGGTGCCGAGCCGGTTGGGCGTTTGAGCGGGCATGGACGGTCCTGATGAGGTTTATACTGGGATACCATCACTACTTTAACAGGTTCGGCGTGGCATGACATCGTTCCGTCGTTGGTCGGAGGTGTTCCATGCGTGTGTTCCTCACCGGCGCGACCGGTTTCATCGGGTTCCGGATCGTGTCAGAGCTGATTGCCGCCGGGCATCAGGTGCTCGGCTTGACCCGCTCGGACGGTGGCGCACGGCGGCTCGAGGAGGTGGGCGCCGCGGTGCATCGCGGCACTCTCGAGGAGCCGAGCAGCGTCGCGAGCGGCGCGGCTGAGGCGGACGCCGTGATCCACACCGCCTTTGATCATGAGTTCTCGAACTTTGTCGCCAACTGCGCGAAGGACGCCCGGGTGATCGCGGCGATGGGCGAGGTTCTCGTCGGGTCGAACCGGCCGCTCATCATCACGTCCGGCACCGGGATCGGCATGGCGACGCCTGGCCGGCCCGCGACCGAGGACGTCTTGAACTGGGATCATCCCACGCCTCGCCTTGCGTCCGAACGGGCGGGCGCCGAGCAGGCGGCGAAGGGCGTTTCGGTGGCGGTGGTGCGCCTCCCGCAGGTTCACGACACGGTCAAGCAGGGCCTGATCACGCCACTGGTCGAGATTGCCCGGGCGAAGGGAGTTTCGGCCTATGTCGACGAGGGCGCCAATCGCTGGCCGGCGGCGCATGTCACCGACGTGGCGCGGCTGTATCGGCTGGCGCTGGAGCGGCACGAGGCGGGCGCACGCTATCACGCGGTCGCGGAAGAGGGCGTGCCGTTGCGCCAGATCGCGGAGCTACTGGGCGCAGGCCTCAGGATCCCGACGGTGTCGGTCACGCCGGCAGAGGCACCGGATCATTTCGGTTGGCTCACGCCGTTCCTCGGGCTCGACATGCCGGCTTCGAGCGCTTGGACACGGGAGCGGCTCGGCTGGGAGCCGACCGGACCGAGCCTCGTCGCTGACCTGGAGGGGATGAATT
>CAXUIA010000024.1:6839-8184 GCA_964250835.1 uncultured Acetobacteraceae bacterium
GGATGAATTTTGCCGCCGCGGCTGCGGCCTGACGTGGTGAGGCGGCGCTCGTGATGCAGGTCCAGGAGGCGCTGCCTCGCGCGGGGTTTCGGGCAGCGCCCCGGCTTCGTCGTCGATGCCGACGTGTGACCCGATGGTGATCGCCGGTTCGAGGCAGGCGGGGCCGAGATCGTGCTGGATGCGGCGTCGTCGGGCTGGAGAAGGGCGGCCCGACTAAGCGGTTCGATCCCGTCGACGGGTGGTCCGGCAGAGAGGCCCTAGGTGGCGAGCTGAAGAAGTCTGGATGGCCTGGGCCAGCTCCGCGAATTTGGAGCGCTGCTCTGAGCGGATCCAGGGCTTTACACCCGATAGGCGAAGGCCGGTGACCCGGAACGCTCGACGGCGTCTTCCATGACGTGGTGGTGCGGAGAAAGGCTGCAGGCGGGATCGGTCAGTGCGGGATCACCGAGGAGCGCCATCGCCTGGCAGCGGCAGCCGCCCCAGTCGATTTCGCGCCGGTTGCAGGACCGGCAGGGTTCGGGCATCCAGCCGGTGCCGCGGAAGCGGGTAAAGGCCGGGTCGTTGCTCCAGATGGCGGCAAGCGAGGTCGTTCGGACAGACGGAAAGTGAAGGCCGGTCAGGCTTTCGGCGGCGTGGCAGGGCAGGACGACGCCGGCGGGCGTGATGATCAATGCCTGACGCGCCCAGCCGCCCATGCACGCCTTGGGACGGGCGGCGTGGTAGTCGGGGACGACGTAGTCGATGGTGACGCGGCCATGCAGGGCGTCGCGTGCGGCGGCGACGATCTCGGTGGCGATCTCAAGCTGAGAGAGGGTGGGGAGCAGCGCGTCGCGATTGCGCAACGCCCAGCCGTGATACTGGACGTGAGCAATCTCGATCCGGGTGGCGCCGATCCGCTCCCCGAGCGCGATCATCGCCGGCAGCCGTTCGAGGTTCTGGCGGTGGACGACGAAGTTGGCGGTCAGCGGCACGCCGGCTTCGGTGACGAGCGCCGCGGCGCGAAGCTTGCGGCGCTGAGACTCGCGCGTGCCGCCGAGCCGGTCGGCTTGGGTCGGATCGGCGTCCTGAAAGCTGAGCTGGACGTGGTCCAGGCCGGACGCGATGAGGGAGCCGAACAGGGTCTCGGTCAGGGTGACGCCGGATGTGATGAGGTTGGTGTAGAGGCCGGCTCGCGCGGCGTGACGGACGAGATCGGGCAAGTCGGGACGAGCGGCGGGCTCACCGCCGGTGAGGTGGAGCTGGAGCACGCCGAGAGCGGCGGCTTCCGTGAAGACCCGGGCCCAGGTCGCGGTGTCGAGCTCGCGCGCGGCGGGTTGGAGCTGCAGCGGGTTGGCGCAATAGGGGC